>JAFRCM010000094.1 GCA_017404365.1 Bacillota bacterium | reverse complement strand
CGCGATGAAATCATACAGCTGGATCGTATTTACAAGCCCGACAGGCGTGAGAGTGTTCTTCGATGTTCTGAAGAAAGCGGGAAGAGATGTGCGTTCTCTGGCAGGAGTCAGAATCGCGGCTATCGGAACAGGGACCAAAAATGAACTTTCGAACAGAAACCTTATTGTTGACTTTGTACCTTCCGTATACGACGGTGAGACACTTGGCCGCGAGCTTGCGGAACTGGTCGGAGAGGACGACCGGATTCTGATCCCGAGAGCGGCTATCGGCAATGAAGAGCTTGTCAGGGAGCTTGAAGGCGCCGGAGCGGAGGTCGTTGACATCGCGACCTACGATACGAGAGACGCGAGCCAGGATCTCGTGGATGAGAAAGGACTCTTCGAGAACGGCAAGATCGACTGCGCAGTGTTTACGAGCGCGTCGACGGTCAGAGGATTTGTAAGCAGAAACCCGGGGCTGGATTTCAGTCTGGTACGGGCGGCCTGCATAGGTAAACAGACAAAACACGCGGCGGAAGCCTGCGGAATGAAAGCATACATGTCAGATGAGGCGACGATGGACAGTCTCGCTCAGCTGGTTATCTCAATGAAAGGAAGATAGAGTTATGGAAATGAAAGTCAGACCAAGAAGATTACGTACAACAGAAGCAATGAGAAAGATGGTCAGGGAGACCAGACTGGACAAGTCGACTCTGATTTATCCGATCTTCGCAATAGACGGCACAGGCATCAAGGAAGAGATTCCGTCAATGCCGGGACAGTACCGCTACAGCGTGGATCAGCTGCCGTATGCTCTTGAGGAAGCGGCAAACCTGGGCGTCAACAACATCCTGATGTTCGGAATTCCTGAGCACAAGGATGAATGCGGCAGCCAGGCATACGCTCATGACGGTATCGTGCAGAGAGCGCTCAGAGAAGGCAAGAAGGAATTCCCGGACATGCTTTACATCGCGGACGTCTGCATGTGCGAATACACTTCCCACGGTCACTGCGGCATTCTCGACGGCGAGTATGTCGACAATGACAAGACGCTGAAGATGCTGGCTCAGATCGCGAGCTCACAGGCGGAAGCGGGCGCTGACATCGTGGCTCCGTCCGATATGATGGACGGACACGTTGCGGCAATTCGTGAGAAGCTGGACGAGGATGGTTTCATCAATACTCCTATCATGTCCTACGCGGTCAAGTTCGCGTCGGCATTCTACGGACCTTTCCGTGACGCTGCTGATTCGGCACCGCACTTCGGCGACAGAAAGAGCTATCAGATGGACTACCACAACGGCAGAGAGGCCATGAAAGAAGCGCTGCTCGACGTGGAGGAAGGAACGGATTTCCTCATCGTAAAACCTGCAATGGCATTCTACGACCTGCTCGAGAGAGTAGTAAGCGCAACTAACATTCCGATCGCTACATACAGCGTCAGCGGCGAATACTCAATGGTCAAGGCCGCGGCTCAGAACGGCTGGATCGATGAAGAGAGAATCATCGGAGAGATGGCTGTAGGCGCGTACCGCGCGGGAGCAGGAATGTACATAACATACTTTGCCAAAGAACTGGCTAAGATGATTGACGAGGGTAAGATAGGTTAGATTAGGCTGACTGGAGATTTGACATGGAACATTCACTGATCAGTTCAGAAAACACATGGGCGCTGTTCGCGATATTGGCGGCAATCGCTACGCTGGCGGTGTATCTGGAACAAAAGACAAAAATAGGATCAAAGGTAACGGGGTGCGTAATGGCGCTCATCTTTGCCATGGTCCTGTCCAATACGGGTATTATTCCGCTTGAAGCCCCTGCATATGATTTCGTGTGGGATTACATCATCCCGCTTTCGATTCCGATGCTTCTGTTCAACGCGGACGTCAAGAAGATAGGAAGGGAGAGCGGAAGACTGCTCATCATATACCTGATCAGCGGCATCGGAACCATTGCGGGAGGCATAGTGGCGTACAACCTGCTCAAGGGTGCATTTGCTGACCTTGGACAGGTGCTGCCGATGATGATAGGAACATACACCGGCGGAAGCGTGAATCTGGTGGCGATGGCGGACGCCTATCATGTAGGCGGCGAGCTGGTATCATCGTCCGTCGTTGCGGACAATCTGCTCATGGCGCTTTACTTCTTCGCGCTGATCGCCGCGGCGGGATCCAAGTTCTTCCTCAGGAAGTACAGACATCCGCTCATCGATGAGATCGAGGCCCAGACCAGGGACGGCGAGCTCGGCGGAGCGGCGACATTCTGGAAGCCGAAGCAGGTTTCCCTCAAGGACATAGCTTTCTGCATCGCTCTGTCACTGGTTATTGTTGCTGTTTCAGTAAACATAGCGGATCTTCTGGGCGCGGTAATACCTACATCGAACTTCGTTCTGGCGCTGATAAACGGCCTCCTCGGCAGCAAGTACCTGATCATCACGACGCTGACGATGCTCGTGGCGACACTCTTCCCGGGACAGGTCGGAAGCATAGGCGGAGCGCAGGAAATCGGAACATATCTGATACACATATTCTTCGCTGTCATCGGCGTGCCTGCGTCGATTTACATGATTGTGACAAAGGCGCCGCTGCTGCTTTTGTTCTGCGCGATAATCGTGTTTGTGAACATGCTGTTCTCATTCGTGTTCGGCAAAGTGCTGCGCTTCAGTCTGGAGGAAATCATCATTTCATCCAACGCCAACATAGGCGGTCCGACGACCGCGGCGGCCATGGCGATAGCGAAGGGCTGGAACGCCCTGATCGTACCGGCAATCCTGGTCGGAACCCTCGGATACGTTCTCGGCAACTACTACGGCATATTTGCGGGAACATTCATAGGACTTTAATTGCAAAGGCAATAATGCGGAGACGCGCTCCTGTGCGTCTCTTTTTGTTAAACGAAAATTAAGAGTGTTGTTGTTGCGATGCGCTTCAGGGTTATGCGAAAATATATATGTATAAGACTAGATATAAGGACTTCATGAAGAACCGGTAGAATCGGGGTGAGAAACGTATGGCGAAGAACAGAAAAATTGCAATACTGACGGCTGCCTTTGCAGTTGCGGTTGTGGTACTGGGTGCTGTCATGGTAAACGGTGCCAAAGACAACAAGGTGGAAGAGCCGGTAGCTGTGACTGAGCCGACCGTAGCCGAACAGGTGGAGCCGGAACAGGCTGACCCTAATGCTACCCTGCTCTTTGCGTCGGATTATCAGGAAGCAGATCAGGGAGCGCCGAGCGATAATCTGAGGAGAATCCTCGACGCGGTAAAAACCGACAGAGACAGTCTTGACGGCCTGATTTTCTGCGGCGATTATTCGAACGTCAGCGGAAAGAGCAACTATGAAATCACACCTGAGCCTGCCATAAGCGAGATCAAGGGCATAATGGGAGAGACGTACCCGGATCTGACTGAGGAAAACATGATTTTCACTCAGGGTAATCACGATCCTCTTACGATTTCCATCAAATCGCCGGGGCTTCATGAGTTTGACGATTACATTGTCTACGTAAACAACACGGAGATCGACTTCCCTTGGCAGCAGGGAAAGACTTCCGGAAGTCTATATAAAGTGACGCACACGGCGGAGGTCATGAAGATTCGTCTGAACAAGCTGATCGAGCAGGGAGAGAAGAGACCTATCATCATCGCCCAGCACGTACCTCTTCACTTCACGGCACGTACGGCAAGCGTCAAGGGGACAGGGGACAATCTCTATTCGTCCCTCGTATTTGACGTCGTCAATGAAGCCGCCAACGACCTGAACATAATCTTCGTGACAGGACATAACCATTCAGCCGGATGGGACAACTACATGGGCGGCAGCTGCTACTTCAAGAAGCCGGGTGACACGATTCTCATTCCGGAGTTTGACAAGAATAAAACCACTACGGAGACATACAAGAAGGAAACACTTAACTTCACATATCTGAACGCAGGATACACCGGCTACTGCAAAGGCAGCCCTGACAGCGATCTGACATGCACGGTATGTGATATTTTCGATGACAAGGTCTCCTTCACGAAGTACTCTTCGGAAGGAGTGCACCCGCTCGGCGCGGACGGCTCGGCCAATACCGATCCGGACGATACATCACTGATTTCCTCGGACAACTACAGCAAAGCGGTGGAAAGCCCGCAGCAGGTTGAGCTCAAATGATGAAGAGCATAGATGAGATAATAGTAGTGGAAGGACGCGACGATACAGCGGCCGTACTGCGCGCTGTTGACGCAGCTACAATCGAGACCCACGGCTACGGCATAAGGCCTTCAACCTGGGAGGTTATAGACAAGGCCTATGAAAGCAAAGGCATCATAATCTTTACTGATCCCGACACAGCCGGCGAGCAGATCAGGCGAAGGCTATCCGAGCGTTACCCGGACGCGAAGCACGCCTTTCTGGACAGGGGACTGGCTGAAAAAGACGGAGACATCGGCATTGAGAACGCTTCGCCTGAGAGCATCATAGCGGCCCTTGAAAAAGCGCGCGGTGCTGCTTTTGCATCGGAAGACTCAGAGGCGCAGAGGGAAGTGTTCACATCCAGGGACATGTTCAGCTGGGGACTCGACGGAACGCCGGGAGCGGCAAAGCGCAGACGAATAGCCGGCGACAGGCTGGGAATCGGCATGGCGACGGGGAAGACGTTTCTCAGGAGACTCAACCGCTTTGGGATCACCAGGGAGGAAGTCGAAAACGCGCTGAAATAAAGCACCTTAAAGAGCAAAAGAACAAACTGCTTCGAAAATAATTTCGAGGCAGTTTTTTATTGAGTTTTCATCTTGACGTTAATTACAAATAATGGTATATTTGCTTTAAAATTCCAATTATGCAAAAGGGGCGGAAAGGAAGAGATAATGAGGGAGAAGAGAAGGTTAAGGGAAAAACTCATGGCCATGTTTCTCATGGCCGCTGTTACCGTAACTATGATTCCTGCCGGGTTTGCGCTTAACACTGACATGGCGCAGGCCGCGACGGCTTATTCATATACGGTAGTAAGACCTACAATCAAGGTCAACGGACACAAAACCCACGCGACCAGGTTCACTGTCAGCAGTCTGGGACTAACGGGCGCGTGCGCTCAGATGGGCAACAGAGCAAAAAACGGCAAAGCGACCGTTACGAGGATGAGCTCGTCAGATCAGCGAGTCAAGCTGATGTACTACTACGGATTCGAAAAGGGGTATCTGAACCAGACAAATAAGAACGCCATCCTGCTGAGCAGGGCGATTTCATGGCTCAGCGGCAATTCAAAGGTTTCCCCGCTCTCGCTCTCCGAGGTGAAGAGTTTTATAAACGCCATGCCTGCATCGGTGACAGTGCCGAACAGGTTCGAATGCTATAAGTGCAATCCGACAAATGGTTCACAGGATTTCATCGCGGCCAAGCTTAACCCGCCGGCGTATGTCACGCTGAACAAGACATCGACGGACGCTTTTGCGCTGTCAGCAGGAACAGGATACAGCTTCGAGGGAATAGAGTACACGGTGTATTACAGCAGCGGGGCCGTGGCAGGCAAGCTCACCTGCAGAGCAAACGGAACCACGAACACTCTGACTCTGGATACGGGAAGCTATACAGTCAGGGAGACTAAGACGAACCAGTGGTACAAGCTGAACCCTCAGGCCTATACACGAAGCCTCGGGTCCGGTCAGACGTGGACCATATCCGCCGCGGACAGTCCTGAAACGGGAACGATACACATAAAGAAAAGCGTCAAAGGCAGCTATGATGGAAGTCTCGCTTTTGATTTCAAACTGACCAACACAGCGAACGCCGCAATCGTTTACAGAGTGAAGACCGACGCGCAGACTGGTGAGGCGGATGTTCAGGTAGTCAAAGGGACCTACAGATGTGAGGAGGTTCTCTCCGGAGACGCTGAATTCGTCGACATCACAGGACCGCAGACGGCGTCTGTGGAAATCGGGGAGACGGTTACCTTTGAGAGGGAGAACAAAGAGATAGCATCCGGCGTGCTGCAGATAAGAAAGACGACGAACGACGGCGGATCTCCGGCAGGCTTCAGATTCAAGGTGTCGGGTGAGCTTTACAATCATGGGAGTCTCGCTGCGAAAGAGATGCTGGAAGCAGCAGAACCGGCAGTCACTGATTACGACAGAGATGTCTATGAACTCGAAGAATGGAAAGTCTCGGATGACGATCTGGCAGAGCTCAACAAAGCAGCGGCGGACAGAGAAACAGGAAGAAAGACTGTAAAGCTGAGCAGCACTCTGAAATACAAGGGCGAAACCGGCACGGCGATTTCGGATATAGTCGGCGCCCTGAGCGGAGAAGAGACAGAGGGTAAAATAGCCGGCGGAAAGCTCATAAGCGATAACGGCAAAGTGTATAAAGCAAAGGATGAGGTTGCCTTTGCAGTAGTTTTCGCTGAGAAGCCGGAAACGGATGCTGAACCCGCGGCGCGCGAGATAGACAAGGAAAAGACGGCAGAAGGAATACGCGAGCTGCTGAAGGGAGACTCATTTGAAGAGGTCGATACTTCGGATGTTGAAGTGACCGCCGAGGCAGCGGTGGATCTGAAACCTGTCGAATACGTTTACGACAGCGAGAACCCGGAATCATCCGCGTATGAGACAGATACGGGAAAGCAGATTAAGAACAAGCGCCAGAGCACGGAAGACAGAGGCAAATACCGTGTGACATGGTCCGGCTTCGACTGGTTCGGCGCGGCAACTGTCTACAAGGAAATAAAGAACGGCGAACTGACGGAAAACACTGAGGTCATGGTGGAGACTGGTGCCGGCGGATCCACGCCTGAGCTTAGCGAGGGAATAACTTACGGCAGATTCACTGTTGAAGAAGTCATGACCGACGCCCAGAGGAACAAGTACAGACAGCCTCAGTCGCAGACAAAGGAAATTACGAGGAAGGACGGAAAAGCGGCGTTCATTTTCAGCTTTGAAAACGAGGCGAGATGGACCGGAGTGGAACTGCTGAAGACGAGCAGCGACGGAAATGTGGCCGGAATAACGTTCAGACTTGAGGGGAAGAACAGCAGCGGCGAAAAGGTCGATCTTGAAGCTGTGACCGACAAGGACGGGAAGATTGATTTCGGAAATCTGTACGCGGGAGAGTATGTAATTTCGGAGAAGGATTTTGATCCTCAGAGATACGAGAACAACTACAAGCTGGAAGGGTACAAGGTCCCGGCTCAGAAGCTGGTGGTCACGGGGAACGAAACGGAAAGCATCAAGGTGAAATTCGAGAATGTTCCGCTCAAGAGTCTCTACATAACCAAGGTGGACAAGGATACGCGGCTGTTTCTGAAAAACGCCGTCTTCGAGCTTCTGGAGGGGGATAAGCAGCTGGCGCTCTTCAGAATAGTTCTGGACGACTACGGTCAGGCTGGCATAGACATGATCAAATGCGACGAGGACAGCGGGCTCTGCGCCAGCATACCGCAGGTCTCACTCTTCCCTGAGAACGACACCGGAGACAATGAAGAAGGCGAGCCGGGAGAAGCGGGCTACAACTTCGCGGTCCTGAAAGGACTTAAAGAGGGAAAGACTTACACCATCAGGGAGGTAACGGCTCCAACAGGATATGCCGCCGCGATAAATGAAGATTTTGTTTTTGAGGACGGGAAGAAGCTCATTCTTGAAAACGCCGCTCCGGTCATCGGAACAACGGCTTCGGACAAAGCGACCGGGATGCAGATGTCGAACGCTGAGGGCATGGTCACCATAGTTGATACTGTCTCCTATACAAATCTGGGACCGGGGCATAAGTACATAATGAGCGGAATTCTCGCAAGCAGGCCGATGGGTGAGCGAACGCCCGAACAGCTGGAGGATGACGCGGATATCATTGAAATACTGAAGGACGCGAAGGGTAATGAGATTACAGCGGAGAAGGAATTCGTTCCGGATTCGCCGAGCGGAACCATCGATATTGAATTTACTTTCGACGCGTCACTCCTCGACGGCAAGCAGGCAGTCGCCATGGAGCAGCTGGTTGATCCCGCGCTTACAGGCGTAAACGGAACAATAACCATAGTGGCTTCGCACGAGGATATCGAGGACGAAGCCCAGAGCATATACTTTCCGGAAGTACGTACAAAGGCAATAGCGGATGATACCGGAAAACAAATAACGGAGGCCGACGGTGAAGTCATAATAACCGACACTGTGGATTATTCTAATGTCATTGCCGGAAAGATTTACAGGCTCACTGGAACACTCATGGATAAAGATACTGGGAAGCCGATCGTTTCAGGCGGAAACGCGGTAACTTCATCGGTTGAATTCCGGGCAGAGAAGGATGGTCCTGTTTTTGCCTCAGACGGGGAGAAACTCACGGAGACGGCGCAGGACAAAACAGAACTGGTGTCAGGAACAGTTGAACTCAAGTTCCAATTCGATGGTTCAAATCTTGCGGGAAAACAGGCGGTTGCCTTTGAAAAACTGACGACGGGAGGCAAGCTCGTTGGAGAGCATTCCAATCTGAATGACGAAGTGCAGACAGTGAATCTGCCGACGATCCTGACCACGGCGTCGACTAACGGAACAGATACTGTGTCCGACAAGGTGGAATACACGAACCTGATTCCGGGCGAAACATATGTCATGAGAGGGGTGCTCATGGATAAAGCGACAGGCAGGGAACTCCTTCTGGACGGCAATCCTGTAACTGCGGAGATGAATTTCGTTCCGGAGAAAAAAGATGGCTCAATAAAAATAGATTTTCCGGTCAGTGTCAGGGAGCTGGAAGGAAAGTCGGCGGTGGTTTTCGAGACATGTTCAATGGTGATGGCGCCGGAAGGGGACGCTGAAGCACCGGTTGAGGTCGAGGTGATAAGCCACAAGGATATCAACAACAAAGCGCAGACGGTCACTTTCGATGTGCCGCAGACAGGGCAGAGATTACCTTGGTCTGTCCCGGCACTGGCGGGGCTGTTCGCTGCGGCTGCTGCCTTTGCGGCTTTCAGGAGAATTAGAAGGGGTGGATTATTATGATCAGAAAGATAATTGCAGTTGCGCTGCTTCTAGTTCTCGCTGTTTCGGCGGCGGGGACCACAGCGTCAGGAGCATCAGGGTGTTCAGTCAGATACTATTACACTTCGGGCCAGAATCCAGAAGGAGTTCCGGCCGCCACGACAGGGGTTCAGAGCGGTTCAAAGTGGTTGATAAAACCCGCCGGTCCGTCCAGGACGGTATACGCCAAAAACAAAAACGGAAAGACGTTGACGTACACTTTTGACGGGTGGTACGCGAACATGAACTGCAGGGGAACAAAGTATCTGCCGGGAAGGGAAACGACAGCGCTTGTTCCGGTGCGTTCATCAGGCGGATATACCGTCAGTCTCTACGGCAGATGGGTATATTCTGACGGCACAACGGCGGCCAGGGCAGTTCCTAAGAAGGAGATATCCGCCAAGTCCGCCGCGAGAGCTCCTGCGAAACAGACAAACGCTTCTTCGGAGCAGACAACCGGTCCTGCGGAACAGGCGAACGCTTCTGCGAAACCGGCAGCCGCTTCCGGAAGTTCGGCGGCAAATCCTAAAGACGAGAAGTCTGCGAAAACTAAAGATGAGAAGTCTGCGATAACTGATCAATCCGATGAGAAACAGAAGAAAGAATCAGCCGCCGCAGGGGCAGCTGCTCAGAATGACGCCGTAAAGGAAGAACAGGTTCCAGCGGAACCTAAGAAGGAACCGGTGACGGTGAACGCGATGAATAACAGGAGCAGGGCGGAAGTGCTGACAGGTTGGAGGCATCTGCTCATAGACACTTTTTTTCACATCAACGGCAGGAAGTACAGCTACGCGGAACCAAGCAAGTACTGGACTGACAGCAGAGGCGCGTGGAGCGGGAAAACAGGCAAGAAAGGCAACACGCAGAGCTGCGTGACGCTGACAACGGTTTCGCTAAAGAGGACCGGGATTATTTCTCCCGGATGCGGCAGCATATGGTTCTCTTCCAACAACAGCACGAAGCCTAACGATACAGTGAAGAAACTGAAGAAGTCTTCTCCTTTCCTAACCATATTCTATCCCCACAAAAGCCTGAAACACATGGCCGCCAAGGGAATGATAAAGTACGGAGACATACTTTGCAGGTCCGGGCACACCTTTGTCTACATGGGCGTTGACTCCGGAGGACATCCGCTAATCTACGAGAGTGGGTCGCACAGGGACATCGGAAACGGCACGGCCGTCACATGGGGTCATCATTCAGGCGGACACGCGAACAAGCTTACGGGGAAGATCAACAAGCAGATAAAAAAGTCCAATGCCATAGGAGACAAATGGAGAAGAGGAGAAATCAGTGACGCTGCTTTCGCGGGACACAGGGCATCGGGCAACAACCTGAATAAACCGGTCCACATAGTCTGCAGCATCAGGACTTTCACAGTCAGGACAAGCTGCACCGATGGGACGATCACTCCCGGCAATACGTACATGGCCGGAGAGAATGTCAACATCAGCTACGCGCCGGCCGAAGGGATGAAACTCGACAGCGTGAACGTCGACGGAAAAAGCATCGACTTGTCAAAATACGGTTCCGCGTTCTCTTTCCCGAGAATCAGCTCGGATCACCAGATCAGCGTGGTTTACAAGCAGAACCATGAAGAGAAGTGATGCGGATAAGCGAAAAACGGCAGGCGTGGTGGCAATCATCATTCTGTTTCTGGCGGCAGACACATTTCTGCTGTTCATGGCGGGCTTGCCGCGTGTCGAGACCGCAGTTGAACAGAAAGAATGGCAGGGGCTGGATATTCTTAAGAAATACCGTGAAAACAATGACATGATCGGATGGCTGCAGGTGGAGGGGACATGTATAAACTATCCCGTCATGCGCGGCGAGGCGTATCTTTACAGAAACTTCAGCGGAGAACATGACGATTCGGGCAGCCTTTTCGTGGAAGGGGATTGGACGGACCGGGATCTGTGCACTTTGGTTTACGGTCACAACATGTGGATGTACGGCACCATGTTCAATCCGCTGCACAGGTTCACGAAACCGGGATTCTTCCGCAAAAACAGGACAATACGGTTCTATACTGTCCTGAACGGAGGTCAGTCGGCGGAGAAGCGGACATATGAAATCGTCTTCTGCGTAAGGACGAGGGTGGATGAGTGGAACTACGCCGCCTGCAGATACATGTGCACCGGTGAGGAGCTTGCTGCCTTTGCGCAGGAGTGCGGAAGAAGGGCCGTGCAGAAGGCAGCGGGAGGAGAAAGCGTAGCTAGTGAGCGCGGGGCCTTCATCGTTCTGTCCACATGCTCATATCACGTCAGAGGCGGCAAGGGGAGGCTGCTTCTGGCGGGAAAACTCACGGACAGAACCGAACAGACTAGAATCGATGACATAAAGAGGTAAAAACCTTGCCGGAAGGCGTCAAAAACTGATTGATATAGATTTCCCAGAATGTTATACTAATTGCGTATGCGCGGGCATACACGAAACAGTCAATAATTTTTTTAGGGAGGTCTCATTAGATGAAGGGCTATAAAAGCGAAAACATTAGAAACGTCGCGCTGGTAGGACACGGCGGCTGCGGAAAAACTACTTTCCTCGAAGCTGCGCTGCTGGCAACAGGCGTTATTTCAAGACTTGGAAAAGTTGAAGACGGCCAGACGGTTTCCGACTATGACAAGATGGAAATCGAAAAAGGCTATTCAATCAACTGCTCGGTTGTACCTGTTGAGTACAACAAGGTAAAGATCAACTTTGTTGACACTCCGGGATCATTCGATTTCGTTGGCGAAGTTAACTCAGCGCTCAGAGCAGTTGAAGCTGCTGCAATCCTCGTGGATGCTGCATCAGGTATTCAGGTAGGAACAGAAAAGGCATGGGATTCATGCAAGGAGTTCTCAGTACCTAGATTTTTCCTGATCAACAAGACAGACAAGGAAAACGTCAACCTGGACGAGCTCGTAGGAGAGCTCAAGGCCAAGTTCGGTTCATCAGTAGTTACTCTGGAAGACAGAGAGTCTCTGGAAGAAGAGATCGCAGGTACTGATGAGGAACTCATGGAATACTACTTTGAGAACATGGAACTCACAGACGAGCAGTTCGCAAAGGGTCTTTCAAAGGGCATCGGAACAGGCGACATCGTTCCTGTATTCCATTGTTCATCACTCAAGGGTGACGGTATCGAAGAAGTTCTGCAGCAGTTCATAGATTTTGTACCAAAGCCAGCAGATCACGAGCCGTATCCGGCAGTTGACGGCAAGGACGAGGAAATCGAAGTTGCTGTTGATCCTGCAGGCAAGCCGGCAGTATTCGTATTCAAGACTCTGGCTGATTCATTCCTCGGAAAGATTTCACTTGCTAAGGTTATCAGCGGTACTATCAAAGCGGGTTCATCGCTGTACAACGCAAATTCCGAAAAGGATGAGAAGCTCGGATCACTGTTCTTCGTAAGAGGAAAGAATCAGGAAGACGCACCGGAAGTTGTTGCCGGTGACATCGTTGCAATAGGCAAGCTCCAGAACACAAAGACAGGTGATACACTCTGTGAGAAGGCAAACATCATCAAATTCCCTAAAATTCACTTCCCTTCACCGACTCTGTATCAGTGTGTTGAACCTGCTAAGAGCGGAGATGACGAGAAGATGGGCACAGGTCTGAAGAGACTCATGGAAGAAGATCCTTCATTCGTTCTCGAGAACAATATCGAAACACACCAGACTCTCATCGGAGGTCAGGGAGATATTCAGCTGAACATCATGAAGGACAAGCTCAAGGACAAGTTCGGTGTTGATGTTAACACAGTACCTCAGAAGATCGCTTACAGAGAGACCATCAAGGGTACTTCAGACGTTCAGGGTAAGCACAAGAAGCAGACCGGCGGAGCAGGACAGTACGGTGACGTTTGGATCAGATTCTCACCTTCAGAGGAAGAATTTGAATTAGGCGACGAACTGTTCGGCGGTTCAGTTCCAAAGAACTATGTGCCAGCGGTTGAAAAGGGACTCAGAGAGTGCATGGAAAAGGGCCCTCTCGCAGGATGTAAGGTTCAGAATGTCAAGGCCATCCTCTACGATGGTTCATACCACGAAGTAGACTCAAACGAAATGGCGTTTAAGAT
>JAFRCM010000093.1 GCA_017404365.1 Bacillota bacterium | reverse complement strand
CGTGTTTCCGACGAACCTGTTCTCCACGACATCAAGAGATGATTTCATTACTTCGGAAGTACTTCTCAGTTCTGTCCTGTCTTCATTCAGAAGTCCCGCGATCTGCTCCCCACTCTTCCAGTCGAAAACATCACCGAGAGCATTGAGGGCTACGACTGCCCCGATTTTGAAATCACCGGCCTGAAGGGCGAAGCTGCCGATTCCGGTCTTCATACACGTCTCCATCCCGCCGATTTTTCCGACGGTCGCGCCGCATCCCGCGCCGTAATTTCCGTCGAGATAATTAGGATCCTCTAGTGCCAGACGCGCCGCTTCATATCCCATTTGAGCGTCAGGTCTGACGTGCGTATCGGCTACCGTCAGATCAAACAGGTCCGACTGAACTACAAGCGGCACCTTCGTCACGCCGACATCAAAGCCTATGTCGTTCTCTTCCAGATACTGCATGACGCCGTTGGCTGCGCCCAGTCCGAAGGCGCTGCCTCCCGAAAGAAGAATGCCGTGCACCACCTGAGCCGCCATCAGCGGATTCAGGAGCTGGCTGTCTCTGGACGCAGGTCCGCCGCCGCGCACATCAAGGCCGGCGCGCATTCCTTCCTCGCATATGAAAACCGTACATCCTGTACCGGCTTCCACATTCTCGACCTGTCCGATTTTTATGTTTTCAATATCGGTAATCTGTATTTCTTTCATTATGTTTTCGCTACTCCTTGATCAGGCTCTCGAGAGTTTCGAACAGAACATCAGGCTGTACAGGCTTGGACAGATGCGCGTTGAGACCAGCCTGCATGCTCCTCTGAACGTCCTCGTCAAAGGCGTTGGCTGTGAGCGCGATTATAGGAATTCCCGCGGCATCCGGCCGATCCATCTCTCTGATTTTTCTCGTAGCCTCAAGTCCATCCATCTCCGGCATGCGTATGTCCATGAGCACCGCTGAATAATAGCCAGGCTCGCTTGAAGCAAATTTTTCAACAGCGATTCTGCCGTTTTCCGCCAAATCAGCTGTCATGTCCCTGCTCTGCAGAACCATGATCATGATCTCGGCGTTGATTGCGACGTCTTCCGCGAGAAGCACATGGCGTCCGGCAAGCTCTGCCTTTCCTGCCTGTTCGCTTTCGCTCTCGATCTTCCTGCTTACGGCAGCCTTGAATTCATCTATGACCGTCGCCGCGAAGAGCGGTTTTGCCAGGAAGCTGTCCACACCGGCGCCGGTCGCCTCTTCCATTACGTCATCCCAACTGTATGCTGTCAATATGATTATTGCCGAATCATCATGAACGATTTCCCTGATTCTGCGGGTTGTTTCAATTCCGTCCATTTCAGGCATCTTCCAGTCGACGAGAATCAGATTGTAAGGATCCCTCCTGGTCTGACGGAGACTTACCATCTCAAGGGCCTGCTTGCCGGACTCGGCAACCTCCGCGGATATTCCGACTTTTTCAAGCACCAGTTTCGCGTGTTCGCAGGCAACCGGATCATCATCGATAATAAGAACGCTCATCTCCTGCGGATCAAAGTTTTCTGTTTCGCCGTAGGCCTTACGCGTATCATCCATGAGAGTGACTGCAACGGTAAATGTCGTGCCTTTGCCCTTTTCACTCTCTACATCGATCGTGCCGTTCATCATTTCTACAATGTTTTTGGTGATCGCAAGACCCAGGCCGGAGCTTCCGTATTTGCTTGTCGTCGACGAATCTTCCTGCGCAAAAGCATCAAATATATGTGGCAGGAAGTCCTTGCTCATGCCTATTCCTGTGTCTGTAATCGCGAACTGAAGTGTAGTCTTACCGTCAAAGGATGCTTTCTTCTCCACATTGAGGCTGACACTGCCGCCCTCAGGCGTAAACTTGACTGCGTTGCCAAGTATGTTTATCAGCACCTGCTTGAGCTTCATGCTGTCACCTATGTAGTGATCATCCACATGACCGTTTATGTGGCACTGGTAATCAATATCCTTGTCCACGCACTGACTGCTGAACATGGTATTGATTCCCTCCAGCAGCTTCTGGAATGAGAATGCCTCATTCTTCAAGGTCAGCTTTCCGGACTCTATCCGTGACATGTCAAGTATGTCATTGATCAGATTCAGGAGATGCTCCGCGGAACCGCCGATTTTTTCAAGATACTCCCTCGTCTTCTCCGGTGTTTCCGGATCATTGATCGCAATGTTGTCCAGCGCGATGATTGCATTCATCGGAGTTCTTATCTCATGACTCATGTTGGACAGGAATGCCGTCTTGGCTTTGCTGGCTTTCTCGGCCACATTGAGCGCGTCGCTCAGCGCGCGGCTCTGCTCCTCAAGCTTTTTCTGGGTTTCAATTCTGAAATCCAGTTCTTCCTGCTTTGCTTTAGCCTCTGCTGCCGCAGTCTCTTTTTCGACCAGCAGCTGCATGCTCCTTCTGTTCTGAACAAATATGAATCCGAATATGAGAAGCAGCACCAGGACAGTCACAATTGACTGTATGATACTCCTGAATATGATTCCGTCCGATACGTAGCTTATCTTATCGCTTATTACGCTCTCTCTTATGAGATATGTCAGCATCCAGTTTGTACCCTCGACCGGAACATAACTCAGAGTTTCGTGTATATCGTCGTATGTGAACGAAACCTCCCCGCGCTCGAGATTTTCGAATTCTTCCAGGACTTTGTCGTAGGAATATCCTTTGTCGTAATCCGCACGCGAGAGAGCTTCAATAAGGTTGTCCTCAACAGCCAGTCCTCCCAGGATGGAATTTGTCAGAGCGACGCCGTCATTAGTGTAGAGGTTTGAGAATGTAGCGTCGGATTCCTGCGCGTCCATGGATATGCCCTGGAGCATTTCATCCATGTATATTTCCTCGTAACAGGCGATAAGCTTGTTACCATCAACAGACCTGGACACCGGCTGTGCGATGACAACCTTCTTGTCTTTAGTCTTCAGATTTTTTATTGAGATGCTGACGTCTTTAAGCGAAAAGAAGTCAACGTCATATTCTTCAATATCATTTTTAATGCCATCGGCAGTATAAATTTTCCCATCTTCATTTACAAAAGCGAATTTCTCAAGGCCGAAATACTGTCTCATTTTGTCCTGATAATTCTGCAGGTTCTCGACACTGCTGAGGTCGTCCCCCGTCATGAGATCGAGAGCTGTGTTCATGTCGTCAATGCGCTGCTGAAGATTGGCTTCCACAACCTGTTCACGCCTTCCGGCAAGCTCATTCAGATACAAATGGCTTACTGTAGTGACCGCATCTTCTGAATCCGCCTTGGCGCTTCGTCCAATCCATATGGAGCCAAGCACAAGTATCAGCATGACCAGCAGAATTCCCATTGCTGCTATGAACATGCTGTTCTTTCTTAAACCCTTTCCGATATCGTTTCCGTTCATAAAAACCACCTGTGTTATTAAATGAAGAAAAACTATCTATACACAATTATTTTACCATAAATGCGGCTAACTCACACTTGCTTATATCTGCAGCTTCTGAAGCTCGTGTCAAACAGGCATATGCTCCTGTACGGGCAGTAGGTGCAGGCAGTCGAATTATTCTTTCTGTCCCTGGTCGGTTCAATCTCTATGCGGCCCGCCTGTATGTCGCGGCATATCTTTCTGACGTTTTCGACAGTAGCCTTGCAAAGGCCATCGAACTCTTCTGCTGTAAGCAATTCGCTCGATCCTATTGTTTTTATTTCCCCGGATTTAAGCTGCTTGACAGGAAGGACGCTGCTTGATGTCTTCGGTTCAATCGTGCTGTCCATGGCCATAAGAATCTGCTCCTCATCGACCATGATTCCCTCGAGCCTGCAGGATTTCGCTATCCTGTCCTCCAGGTTTCCGTCCGGTCCGTCCGAGACCGAAGTCTTCTCAGCGTCATCGTTCACATCCTTTATCTTGAAGTAGAAAACACCCGCGGGCACGGCGGTGCCTTCTGAACCGGCGGATCTCTCCGCCACGTTCATGTATACCATAAGCTGAAGCTTGTAACCTTCTTCTATCTGCTTCAGATTGATCTCATCGCTTCCTGTCTTGTAATCGATGATTCGGACGGCTTCACGTTCGGTCTCTTCGCCGCCATCTTCAGCGCTGTCCCCCGGCACATCTATAACATCGAGCCTGTCGATTATTCCTGTGAGCACTGCCTTTCTGCCGCGCTCCAGTTCTATCTCCACAGGCGGAAGACGTCTGCTTCCCGGGCCGAAGGACTCCTCAAAGTACATGTCCTTCACTCTGCTCTTTCTCACCTGGCCAATCATGGCCCAGGCGATATCCGAACAGGTGGATATTATCTTCTCCAGCTGCAGCCTGGTTTCGTTATCGCTCTGGTAAACCCCTTCCTTATAGCTTTCCGTCTCCTCTCTTATAATCTCATCGATCTGCGCTCTGCACTCCTCCTCGGTAAGCGTCATCCACGGAGAGTCGGCATCTGTAATCATGCGCCCGCTTGCCTTTGCTTCATCTGTAAGGCGCTGCGACAGCTCCTGCAGCGCTTTGTGGAAAACGCTACCGCGGGAGCTTCCCGAAGTCTCAAAGGTTTCCGGTTCCTCGGCTCTGAGGCCCTTCTCAACAAAATATCTGAACGGGCAGCTGCCGTAGACTTCCAGTCTGCTTGCGCTCACCCTGATTGAATCGCTGTCTCCGAAGTAAAGACTGTCAGCGAAATCTTCCTCAAGATTCTTCACCCGGTTGTCGAAATCCAGACCCTGTCTGATTCTTCTTATGCTCTCAGGGTCCTGTGCCGCGTACCAGTTCATGGCCGCAAGCCACGCTTCGTCTATCCTGCCGTTCTCGAGATAGTCCTGCATGGCGTCCGCCATGAAGGCCAGACTGCCTTTGCCTGAGGCTATCATGTCCGTCACGTCTTCATCGCCGAGATCGCCGAGCTCTCTGACCCCTTCCATCTCTTCGAGAACCGCGAAAACTCCCGACGGACTTATGCTCCTGCCGTCCTGATCCGCCATGCTGCACATGACGATGAGTTCGTCAGACGGAAGCGAGAACATCCTGTATATTGCCAGCTGCTCCTCCTGCCTGCGCACCTCATCCTTCTTGGCGATATTGTATTTCAGTTCCTCCAGGGTTTCGAGCTCCCTCTCAGTCAGGAGTCCTCCGCCGCCGCTGCTCATCGGCAGAACGCCCTCGTTCGCTCCGGTTACGATGAGCACCGGACTTCTGTTTATTCTGGTCCTCTGCAGCGTTCCTATAATCACGCAGTCTGTGCTGGCCGGAACAAGTCCGATTTCCATCTCCCTGAGACCCTCGGTGAGAATATCCCCTAGCTGCCTGTTGCTTATGTTTTCCTCGCCCAGCACATTTATCACCTGAGTGAAAATGCCGCAGATCATGTTCCAGCTCTGGGCCGTCTCTGCTGCGCCCTCGGCAAGTCCAAGCTCTGTCTGCGTAGCAATAAGCTCCTCTATGCGGCCGAGGATTCCGAATTTGTCCTCCAGAAAACTGCTGAGCCCGCGGATCTTTTCCTCGCCGGAATTGCGCCTTCCTATCTCCTCGCGCGCGTCCTCAATTACGCTCACGATGTAGGCGCGCATCTCGTTGAGGCGTTCCAGATCTTCTGTGTAACGCCCATTGCCGTAGTCGTCCTTACCTTCCCAGGTGAACTCCTTCTTCCACTTGCTGCCTCGGATCTTCGCCTCGCTGACGTAGTTGCTGAGAAGCTCCTCGTCCCTGCGGCTGAAGCCCATGAGTCCGGCGCTGACCATCTCCATGACACCGCTGTCAGTGTAGCCCTCCGAAATCACGTCGATGAACGACAGCAAAAATCTAACCACCGGCTGGTGGAGCACTTTTCTCTTTCTGTCTGCAAAAGCAGGAATGCCCCATCTTTCAAATGTTCTTCTGAGCACTCCTCCGCGGACATCCATGTCATTGCATATGACGGCAATATCCCTGTATCTGTAACCCTTGTCTCTTACAAGTTCGGTAATGCACGCTGCGGCTCTGTCCGCCTCAGCGTATATGTTCGATGTTTTTACAAGCGTGATTTTACCCGCAGGATTATCTTCCCAGATGCTGTCCCTGTGCACGTGTGGAATCTGCTCCTGTTTCCATGCCACGCCTGCCGCTTCAGCCAGCTTCTTCAGATTATCCATGACGAGCTCCGTCAGGTCGAAGAGGCCTTCGCCTCCGCCGGTCGTCAGAAAGCGCGCGTCGGAATTCGGGCCGCTGCCAGGCGCGGCTGCCTTTGCATCGTCCCACGTCATGACGATGTTGACCTGTTCCGAGGTCATGATAAGACGCTGTATTATCTCCATGTTGAGAGGGGTGAATGTGTCGAATCCGGTGATCCATATCGAAGACCTGCGGATGAGATCCGAGTCTTCCATGAGCCGGCCGTAGAACCTGATGTAATCCTCGGAATCGGTGAATCTGCCCTCGATTGATTCTTCATAGGCCTCGTAGATTCTGTTGATATCCGAAAGCTTGAGACTGAGATAACTGCCTGTTTCCCCGGCGGCCCGGCCTATGTCGGACGATGTGACGCCGCACCTCTTCATCTCGGATATGAGCTGGTTTGTGTTCGCGACAAAGGTTGATCTGGCCTTCATGTTCCTGTAGACCCCGAGCTCACCCTTGTCTGCCAGACTGTCTATGAGAACGGAGAGCAGCATCTGGCGGCCGTACTTGTCTATGAGCTCAGGCTGCCGTCCTCCCGCTTCATCTATTACCTTGCGGCCGAGTGATGAAAAATCGGTCACAATAAGATCAAGGAGCGCTGTCCGGCCTTCCTTCTCACGGAAGTAGTCCAGCGCATCGCGCTCCATCTGAAGAGACGCCTGATCGGGAACAATGATAATAGTGTCCGCGCCAGAGTCTATGTGATCGAATATGAACTTTTCCTTGTCGCAGGCCTCGCCCGCGTGATAGATGTTCAGCATGTCTTTATTATATATCCCAGGCGCCTTTTGCGCTACTCGCCTACATGCATCTCGATTTGTTCTAACACTTCAAAAGACGCGGTACTATGTACCGCGTCCTCTATTGTCTTTGCGTCATCGGTCTTCCCTGAAATACGGAAGTCCAAGTGCCTCAGGCGGCTGATGCTCACGCTTGCGCCTCATGCTGGTGATGACAAGAACGATGATGGTTACCAGGTAAGGGAGCATCTTGTAGAGCTCCTTGGTTGCCATGCTTGCGCCAGGAATGAACAGGTTCAGTATGTACAGGCCGCCGAAGAGTATTGATCCGAAGATGGCGATGTTCGGTTTCCACAGTGTGAATATTACGAGAGCGATAGCGAGCCATCCTCTGTCACCGAATGCGTCGTTGGACCAGACTCCGTTGGCGTAGTCCATTACATAGAACAGTCCGCCGAGTCCTGCGATCATGCATCCTATGCAGATCGCGAAGTATTTGTATTTTGTTACATCGATTCCCGCGGCGTCCGCTGTCGCAGGATTCTCGCCGATCGCCCTGAGCTGCAGTCCTATGCGGGTCTTGGTCAGCACGAGAGCTGTCACTACGGCGATGGCTACAGCCAGATAAGTCATGAAGCCGTACGACAGGAATATCTTTCCGAAGGCTCCGCAGTCATCTGCGAACGGCAGCGCTTTTCTGAAGCATTTGCTTGTCGCTGAGAGCGCGATTGAAGGTACCGCGCTTCCCGTGAGCTTCATGAGGGAGCCGCCGAAGAAGTTTCCGAATCCGACTCCGAAGGTCGTCATGGCCAGTCCGACTACATTCTGGTTTGCCCTCAGCGTTACCGTCAGGAAGGCGAAGAGCAGTCCCATGAGCAGCGCTCCCGCCAGACACGCCAGGAACGGAATCAGTATGGCGACTATCGGCACCACATCGCCGCCGCAGCTCTGCTCGTACAGGAAAGAACCTATTACTCCGCAGATGGCCCCGACGTACATTACGCCCGGTATACCCAGGTTGAGGCTTCCGACCTTTTCGGAAATAGTCTCGCCGGTACATCCGAACAGAAGCGGCATTCCCTGCAGTATGGCTCTAGGAATGAAAGCAACTAAACTGAACATTATGCCACCTCCTTTCCGGACTTTCTGGTGTGCACTTTGTAGTGTATGAAGAACTCAACTCCTATGATGAAGAAGATGATTATTCCGGTAAGTATGTCGCCGAAGGCTTCATTCAGTCCGAACGAAGTCGCGATTTCGCTGGCGCCGTGTCCCATGAATACGATGAGCAAGCTGCACAGGATCATTACTATAACATTGAACTGGGCGAGCCATGAAACCATGATTCCCGTGAATCCCATGCCGCCGGCAATCGATGTAGTAATTGTGTGGCCTGAGCCTGAAACCATAAGCCATCCCGCGAATCCGCAGATCGCGCCTGACAGGAACAGCGTACGTATTATTACCTTGTCGACGCTGATTCCGACGTATGTGGCGGTTCTCTGGCTTTCGCCGACTACTGAAATCTCATAGCCGTGCTTGCTGTACTTGAGGTACACGTACATGCCTACGGTTACAATCGCTACTAATATTACTATCAGCGCGTAGCTGTTTGTGCCTATGTACGGCAGCCAGCCGGCCTGAGTCGACTGGTTTATGATGCCTACGTGGCCTGAGCCCTTAGGTACTTCCCACTTGATGACGAAGTACGCGATGAGCTGTATAGCGACGTAGTTCATCATGAGTGTGAACAGCGTCTCGTTCGTTCCCCACTTAGCCTTGAACACTGCCGGGATCATGGCCCAGATGGCACCGACGACGATAGCCGCCAGGAACATTACGAGCAGCAGCACTCCATGAGGAAGCTTGTCGCCGAGGTACAGCATGCAGAATGCCGTAGCCCACGCTCCCATGAGCACCTGACCTTCGCCGCCCAGGTTCCAGAACTTCATCTTGTACGCCGGCGTCAGAGCAATGGAAATAAGCAAAAGCAGCGAAAGGTCTTTGAGTGTGATCCATACCTTTCTGCTGGTGCCGAATGCTCCCATGAACATGGTCTCATAGATGTCCAGAGGGTTCATGTGAACTGTGACCATTATGATTATGGCGTCCAGGATGAGCGCGGCGACTATTGCCAGAGCCCTGTAGGTCCAGCTGTGTTTTCTGTCTATGTCCTCCCGTCTCGAGAGCTTGATGAGAGGCTCTTTTCTGACTTTATTCTCTTTCATTAAATGCCTCCCTCATCATCCATAAGCTTAGTTACGTCGATCTTAGCGATGTGATCTCCGCTGTACTTGGTCATCAGCAGACCAAGCTGTTCCTTCGTCGTCGTGCGCGCGTCCACAAGTCCGCTGACCTTGCCTTCGCAGAGCACCAGTATCCTGTCGCAGAGTTCGACGAGAACGTCCAGGTCCTCTCCGACGTAGACAACTCCGACGCCCTTCTTCTTCTCATCGGACAGGATGTTGTAAATCGTGTACGACGTGTTGATGTCCAGGCCTCTGACCGCGTACGCTGTCATGAGCACTCTCGGCGCCAGTGAAATCTCTCTTCCTACCAGCACCTTCTGGACGTTTCCTCCTGAAAGCTTTCTGACCGGCGTGTACACGTTCGGCGTTGAGACTTCCAGTTTATCGCGTATCTCTTCAGCGAGCTCTCTCGGCTCCTTCTCCCTGGTGAATATGCCTCTGCCTTCGTTGTATGAACGCAGCAGCATGTTTCCTACCATGCCCATGTTTCCGACGAGGCCCATGCCCAGTCTGTCTTCAGGTACAAAGGCAAGGGATATGCCCAGGTTCTTGATGTCGTTGACATCCTTGCCCAGAAGCTGTATCTCATCGTTGTTGTCGATGGCTCTGTACATGATGCTGCTTCCCGGCTCCGCCTTCTGCAGTCCAGCGATAGCCTCCAGAAGTTCCTTCTGTCCGGCGCCCGCGATGCCGGCGATGCCCAGGATTTCCCCGCCTCTAATGGTGAACGTCACATCATCAAGAGCTTTAATTCCGTATTTATTTAAGCAAGTCAGATGCTCGATCCTGACCAGGTCTCTGACGTCTACAGGATCGGTTCTGTCTATGTTGAGCTCAACTTTCTTTCCTACCATCATCTCTGTCAGAGAGCTCTCCGTAGCGTCTTTTGTATCGACGACGCCGACGTACTCGCCTTTTCTCAGAACGGCTACTCTGTCAGAAAGCTCCAGAACCTCCTGAAGCTTATGAGTGATGATTACTATGGTCCTGCCGTGGTCCTTCATGGCTCTGAGTACCAAGAAGAGCTTCTCCGTTTCCTGCGGCGTAAGAACCGCCGTAGGCTCGTCCAGAATCAGAATCTTAGCGCCTCTGTACAGGACCTTAATGATTTCAACCGTCTGCTTCTCGGATACGGACATCTCGTAAATCTTTTTATTGAGATCGATTTCAAATCCGTACCTGTCGACGGTCTCTCTGATATCCTTGAGGATTTCCTTCTTATCCAGCTTAAGCTTGCCCGGCATTCCGAGTATGATGTTTTCGGCTGCGCTGAAAACATCCACGAGCTTGAAGTGCTGGTGAATCATTCCTATCTGATAATCAAAAGCATCCTGAGGGGATCTGATCACGGCTTCTTCGCCGTCTACAAAAATCTGTCCGCCGTCAGGAGCGTATATTCCTGCCAGCATGTTCATCAGAGTGGTCTTGCCGCTTCCGTTCTCTCCGAGAAGCGAGAGTATCTCACCGTGATATATGTCCATGCTGATATTGTTGTTGGCTTTTACCGAGCCAAATGTCTTGGTAACGTTTCTCAGGGAAACCGCTACCTCTTTGTTAGCGGGAGTGCTCAACGGCCCTCCTCCTTTCTCCGGGTCCTACCTCAGATATTAATCAGGAAAACCCCGGGAAATCCGGGGCTTTCCTTAATCACAATGTGTTTCTTAGAATTTAGTGTCGAGGAGCGTGATGCCGTCGATCTGAAGATCGAAGTAAGGTGCTGAACGGAACTTTGATTCCATGAACGCGCCGTCTTCGATAACGTTGGTGTCACCTTTATACTCAGGATCTGTGTCAACGTCTGCGTTGTACTCAGTTACGTGGCCGTCAGCGTCAACAGTTGCGTTTAAGTTGATCTTCTTTTCCTTGTCAACAGTTACTGTGAATGCGGAAGTGTCGAATACCTGGATGGAACCATCCTTCAGGCCTTCTGTAGCCTCTTCGATTGCCTCTGCAGTTCCTTCAGCAGCAACGTTCTCGTTGATTTCAGTCAGAACTACTGAACCTGTCTTCAGGTCGCCTGTCCAGTCAGCGTCGATAGTTTCGCCGTTCTGTACAGCCTGGATGCAGTACTCATAGTAAGGTACCCAGTCGATTCTTGATGAAACGATGAATGTCTCAGGGCAGGATTCTACAGTGCTTCCGTTGTATGATACGTCAGGAACACCTGCGTTCTCGCATGCTGTCGGAGCTCCCATGGAGTCAGCGTGCTGTGAAAGAAGTACGCAGCCGTCGTTGATCAGCTTGTTTGCGCCCTCTTTTTCAAGAGTCTCGTCATACCATGAACCTGTGAATGTTACTTCCATTGTAGCTGATTCGCATACTGAACGTGCGCCCAGGAAGAATGAAGTGTAGCCTGAAACTACTTCTGCATATGTGAATGCGCCTACATAACCAATCTTCGCCTGATCAGCTGTGATGTCGCCCTTTTCAATCATCTCGTTCAGCTTCATTCCTGCAGCGATTCCTGCCAGGTAACGTCCCTGATAGATTGATGCAAATGCGTTGTGATAGTTGTCGAGACCTTCAGTGTGGGCCTTTGTTCCTGTTGAGTGGCAGAACTGTACGTCAGGGAAATCCTTTGCTGCCTGAATCATGTAGTCCTCATGACCGAATGAGTCAGCGAATACGATTCCGCATCCTGCGTCAACCAGCTCAGCAGCAGCTTCGTAGCATTCCTGTCCTTCAGGAACGTTAGTCTTGATGATTGCTTCAACTCCAAGCTCTTCACAAGCAGCGTTGGCAGCGTCGATGAAGTTCTTGTCATAAGTTGAGTTCTCATCATGCAGGCAGATGAAGCCAGCCTTCATTGCGCTGTCTGAATTGCCTTCTTCCTCTGATCCGCCGCATCCTGTGAAAGTCAGGGTGAACGCAAACACCATAGTGAGGGCAAGTACCAGTGATAATACTTTTTTCATTTTTTCCTCCTCATTTAAAGAAATAAAACTACTGAGAAACAACAAAGACAGGTATTAAACCTGTCCGCCAACTTCTACGGTACTATACCGTTGTTCCCCGGATTTCCTGCCTGAGCAAAGCCTCCCTGCAAGATCCCGTAAGATCAACCAATAGTCGTAACTGAGGCGTTACGGTAGAAACGCACTGTACCATTTCTTCGTGCTTATATTGGCATTTACTGTATTGCAATGGCTTGTGGAATGAACTTCACCTGCACACAACATGTTGTGTTTTTTCCCGTTGTTCCGGTGCGTGTGTTCAGTCAAAATAAACTCCCCTCACCACGTTTTGAGTGTACCAATTCAGGGGCTTAGTGTCAATTGGTTTTATTGCTCTGAAAGCCTATTTTGGTGCCTTTTTTCGGATTATTTTTTGTACATTCCCAATGCTTTCCAAATCGTTACAACACTTTCCAAATCATGCAAATCATTTCCAAAATAGGGGTAATTTACAGGGCATTGCAGTTCTCCTGAAATAGGGGTAGAATGAAGCGTGTGTTAATGCTTTTGCAGACAATTACTCGTGCTTTTGCATATGGAGGAATATGATGAATTACGAAGTAGACATAGCCGGATACAAGAAAACGCTCAAACTGTTCAAGGTCTCTGATGATCTGCAGATCGCGGCTTTCATTCTCTACGGAGACGTGGCGGTTACGCAGCACGCGGCAAAAGAGCTGCTCGCGCGCGCTCCTGAATTCGACATCATGCTGACATCAGCGTCGAAGAGCATACCGCTCATCTATGAGATGGCGCGTCAGGCGGGAATGAATGATTACATCGTCGCGCTGAAATCCCAGAAGGTTTACATGGGTGAACCGCTGAGCGCTGACGTTAACTCCATTACTACTTTCCAGCGTCAGAAAATATTCATCGGTGAAGACGATGTTGAAAAGATGCGCGGCAAGCGCGTACTGATTGTGGATGATGTTATCAGCACCGGTCAGTCTCTGGCCGCTCTCGAAAAGATCGCGGAAGGAGCCGGCGGAAACATCGTCGGAAAGATGGCCGTCCTTGCTGAGGGCGACGCGTACGACAGAACCGACATCACGGTTCTCGGCAAACTGCCGCTGTTCGACGCGGAAGGAAACGTGCTGTAACCAGCGGAAGAAAACGTGCTGTAGCCGTCTCTAAATGATATCCAGCAGATCCGCTGGCTTTTGGATGATAAAATCGGGGGCTTCGTCTGGCGCGAAGTCCTCTTTTGTTTTTCCTGCGAGAGTGGCGCTCCATCCTACGAGCACGGACGGCACGCCCGCGTTTCTTGAGCAGAGTATGTCAAGTCTGGAGTCGCCGATCATTATGGCGTTCTCCGGTTTCGAGTCAAGAAGTTCCAATGTCTTCAGTACTATGTCCGGCGCCGGTTTCGGATTAGCGGCGTCTTCAACCGCGACGATTACGTCGAAGTACTTCTTCAGGTCATACTTGTCGAGTCCCTGTTCCAGCGTGAGCCTCAGACGGGAGGACGCGATTCCCATCTTGAACCCGCGGGCCTTTACTTCCTCCAGCATCTCCGCGACTCCCGGGAAAAGCTTGATCATGTCCAGAAATCTCTCTCTGTGCCAGTCGCGGTAGATCTTGACTGACTCCTCGACGCTTACCTCAGGAAATGATGTCTCCATGCTGTACTCCAGGGCCTCGCCAAAAGTGGAGAGGATGTAATCAAGATCACCCTCCCTGCCTCTGAGCGTTTTGTAGACGTGCTGCCAGGAACCGATTATGACATCGTTAGTGTCCATTATAGTTCCGTCGAAATCGAATATTACTGTATCAACCATTGTTCTCCTGCTCCGCTTGTTATCGTTTTCCTAATTGTAACAAATCACCCGCCTAAAAACCAGCGCAACGAAAAACCCGACGCCTAGGGGTGCTGCGCCGGGTTTTTCTAGTGTATAAAAATGATTTTAGAGATTGTCGCAAAATCATTTGCAACGCTATTTATTCTTAATAATATCCGCCGTACATGCAGAGCATTACACCTGCCGCTACACCGGATCCGATTACGCCTGCTACGTTAGGCCCCATGGCGTGCATCAGCAGGAAGTTCGTCGGATTAGCCTTTTGCCCCTGTACCTGAGATACACGGGCTGCCATTGGTACGGCTGATACACCTGCCGATCCAATGAGCGGATTGATTGGCGTCTTTGACACCATATTCATGATCTTGGCGATACATACGCCGCCTGCTGTTCCGAAGCAGAATGCCAGAACACCGAGGATAACAATCTTGATGGTCGCCCAGGTCAGGAATGTTTCTCCTGTCGCGGAAGCGCCTACGCAGGTTCCGAGCAGGATAACGAGTATGTTCGAAAGAGCATTCGATGAAGTATCTGACAGACGGGCTGTTCTTCCGCTCT
>JAFRCM010000092.1 GCA_017404365.1 Bacillota bacterium | reverse complement strand
TTTTTGGTCCCTGTTCCGATAGCCGCGATTCTGACTCCTGCCAGAGAACGCACATCTCTTCCCGCTTTCTTCAGAACATCGAAGAACACTCTCACGCCTGTCGGGCTTGTAAATACGATCCAGCTGTATGATTTCATCGCGTCAAGCGCCCCTTCGAGTTCGCTCTGATCTTCCCTCGCGACCGTCTCGATTGACGGAAGTTCCAGCACCTCCGCGCCCAGTCTTCTCAGCCGCGCAGCCATGCCGGATATCATGCCTCTCGGGCGTGTGACTATGACCTTGCTGCCTGCCAGAGGAAGCTCCTCGTACCAGGCGAACTCATCGGCGAGGCTGCAGACTTTGCCTACGATTATTATCGCCGGCGTTTCTATGCCCTGCCTCCTGACTTCCTCCGCGAGAGTTCCGACCGTGGCGACGACGCGCTTCTGTCCGGCTGTCGTCCCCTGCTGAAGCACCGCAGCCGGCATGCCTGGATTCATACCCGCGCCCAGAAGCCCGCCGCAGATGTATTCCAGCCTTGCTATGCCCATCAGGAACACCAGCGTTCCCTCCGCGCGAACAAGAGCTTCGAAGTCTATATCTTCATCCGAGCCTTTTCTCTTGTGACCCGTGATGATGTGCAGCGACGATGTGTAGTCCCTGTGTGTCACCGGAATGCCGTTATAGGCCGGCACCGCGATCGGCGATGTAACGCCGGGAACTATCTCGTAAGGCACGCCGTTTGCCGCGAGCAGTTCCAGTTCCTCGCCTCCTCTTCCGAAGAGGAACGGATCTCCGCCCTTCAGGCGCACGACCTTCTTTCCCTTCAGCGCTTCGTCCAGAAGCACCTTGTCTATCTGTTCCTGCGGCATGGTGTGGTTGCCCGACCTCTTGCCGACGCTGATGTGCTCCGCGCCTTCAGGAAACAGCGAAAAAAGCGAATCTCCGATAAGCGCGTCATAGACTATAAGGTCCGCGTCTTTTATTGTCTCTACTGCCTTGACTGTGAGCAGTCCGATGTCCCCCGGGCCTGCGCCTACCAGCCAAACTTTTCCTGTCATCATTCGTACCGCCCTTTCATTATCTTCGCCAGTTCTATTCCGAGCTCCTCAGGCTTTTCAGGGCTTCCTGAGATCGACTCCCTGTGCCATTTTCCTGTCGGGTCGTCATAGTACAGGCCCTCGATCACGAGCTCATCTTCACCGCATCTTGCAAAGGCAGCAATCGGGGATGAACATCCTCCGTCGAGCCATCTTACGAAGGCTCTCTCCGCAAGCACCTCGCGCTCGGTTTTGAGATCGTTGTAACCTTCAGCCCAGCTGTAATCCTCACCGGTTCTTCCCTGTACAGCGAGCACTCCCTGCCCAGCCGCGGGAAGGATTTCTTCGGGTTCGAAGTACTTGTATATCCTTCCTTCAAGTCCCAGTCTCTTAAGACCCGCCGCAGCCAGCACGAGAGCCCCGTACTGACCTTCGTCCAGCTTTCTCAGACGCGTCTGCACGTTTCCCCTGACACTTTCCACTCTTGCCTCAGGATACAGCTTCTCTATCTGAATGCGTCTGCGGAAGCTCGAGCTTCCTATAGGCTTGCTGAAGTCTATTTCACTTGCGCCTTCCGGCAGCACGAGCGCATCTCTCGGATCCTCGCGGTCTGAGAACGCGATGATCGGCAGCTCTTCAGGAACCTCCATGGGCATGTCCTTAAGGGAATGAACCGAAATGTCGCTTCTTCCTTCCATGAGTGCATGATCCAGCTCCTTGACGAAGAGACCCTTGCCGCCTATCTTATCCAGAGTCTTGTTGAGAATCTTGTCTCCAGTCGTCTTCATCTTGACTAGTTCGTACCCGATTCCCTTTTCCTCGAGATAGTCACCGACCATTTCGCTCTGAATAACCGCCAGTATGCTCTCTCTCGTCCCGATTCTTACCGGTTTCATATTCCTTCCTCCGTAAGTATCTCCTGTATTCTTTCGCGTACTTTCTTAGCTTTACTGTGGTCTTCTCCCGAGGCGTTTACGCCAATGACAGTATTCCCCTGCCTTACGATGCCCGGGAAGTAAAAATCGCATAGTTCCTTTTCGCTTGACGCATTGACCGTTATGCCCTTTTCCCGGCACATTGCCGCGATCTCAGCATTGAGCGCCTTATCATCAGTGGCAGCGAAAACGATATCGCGTCCCTCAAGGTCTCCCTCTTCAAACTCGCGCGTTATCCAGTTCACCTCGCCCGACTCTGTCAACTCCAGAATTGAACCTTCCGCTTCAGGCGCCACTACAGTCATGCTCTCGACAAAAGGCTGAAGCACGCCAATTCGTCTCGCAGCTATGTGCCCTCCTCCAACGAAGAGTATATCCTTTCCGCTCAGATCCACGTACAGCGGGAAATACGGTTTGTCCGTCACTGTTTTTTCCTCCTCTTTACGAACAGATTCAGCGCTCCGCCGACGATTATTATCGCGAGAGCGATGTAAATTACTCTCTTTGCGGCTTCCTGAGGAACCTTGGTCACTGAATCGATGGTGTCCTTATAAAATGTCAGTTCGTATTCTATTTCCACCGGATCGCCCATTGCCGTCGTGTCGGCTATGACGCTTATAGGCTGGTCGAAGGCCGCGACCGGTATTGTAAATGTGGAGTTTCCTCCATCGGTAGTTTCATTCTCGTACTTGATTCCGTTGAGCTTCATGTAGTCGTAGTGCGCGCTGCTCCACAGCAGTCTGGCGTAAGCCTTGCCGCCTTTAACTATGAACCATGTAGGCGAGCTGACGGATGCTCTTCCGGAACCTCCTGTCATGTTGACTTCTATTGAATAAGTATCGTCCTCCAGCTCAATGTCAGCAGGGATCAGCGCCGATATCTTATCTTTATTCTGGTCCTCTCCCGTGACCTGCGGGGACTCGCTGCCTTTGCCCTGATTCTCATCGTACTGCTCAACAGCGTCGTCAATCAGGTCGTAGTCCGGCAGCTCTATCCTGAGCGCTTCCTCAGGCAGACTCGACGCGTCGATAAGTACGTTTCTGTCGTACCACTTGTCTTCTTTTTTACTGAAAGCGGCGCATGGAAGCGGCGCGTTCAGAGCCCTGATCGGAATCGTGAAGCTTCCGCGCGCGTCCTTTTCTTCAGGGAAGATGTAAGCGCTCTTCTTCGCCTTTGCGGCGCGGGTAGCCTTGCCCATGAACACGCACTCGTAGCTGGTGCTGTCGATGGTCATGACGGCTTTCATCTTGCCGCCCTTTACTGTCAGTACGCAGGAATATATGCTGAAGAAGCTCGAGCTGCTCTCCATCTCGACCTCGTACTCTCCGTCCTTAACGTTATCGCCGCTTATAGGAGTCATTCCGTACTTGCCTACGTCCTTGACCTCCGACATCTCCGAGCTTCCGGCTACTTCCTCGTAGCCCTCGGCAGCGTAGGAGCATGCCGGCGCGACCGCGATGAATGACACGGCAAAAACAGCGGCCACGACGATCGCTCCTGCGGCTCTCAATATTCTGTTTTTCATTGCCATGTCTGTCATTTGTTTAAGTCTTTCTGATACTGCTGCTTCAGTTTTCTTATATTGTCTCCGCTTCAGCGGCGTGTCTTACGAACATCTCCTGAATCTCGGTATACTCCCCGAGACCCGCCATTATTACCTCTGTTCTGTAGCCCGCGCACTCCAGTCTGCTCTTCCATGAGTCGGAATCCATTCCCGCCAGATCGTTTCTGGCATGATCACCCGCGACGATCATGAGGGGCGTAAGTACCACCTTTCTGTATCCCGAACCGTCGAGCAGTTTCTTCGCGTCTTCAAAGGATGGACTGCCCTCCACCGTGCCGACGAAGACATTGTCCGCGCCGCCTTCGGTGATTTTATCCTGCAGCTGCTCATATACTGGCACAGGATGCTTTTCGGATCCGTGGCCCATCATCATGAGCGCCTTGTCCGCGCAGTCCTTTCCCAGGCACAGCCGCGGCATTATACGCGCCGCAAAATCCCTGTCCTCTTCACTATCGAGCAAAGGTCTTCCGACTCTTAATGTCTCAAACCTTCCCGCGAAGCTTCTGACTGTCTCCAGCATGCGCTGGTTCTCATACCCGTCCGAAAGATGAGTCGGCTGGACAATCAGATCCGTGACACCGCGCGAAGCCAGTTTTTCCAGCGCCTCCTCAGGCGTATCTATCACGAGTCCTTCTGCCTTTGCGACTCGTTTGATTATGAACCCGCTGGTCCATGCGCGGTACACATCCCTGTCCGGAAAGCGCTCTTCGAGTTTCTTCTCGATGGCGCCGATGGTCCGCTCTCTCGTATCCGCGTATGAAGTTCCGAAGCTTATTACAAGTAACGCTTTACTGCTCATTACAGATTCTTCTTCCTATATACAAAGGCAACCGATATGCCTGAGAACACCGCCAGGTAAGCCAGCAGTACGATCCATCCGAATACGCCGGTGGATCCTCCCGCCGAAATGTTTCTTATCATCTCGCACGCCTGGGAAAGAGGCAGAATCTCCACGAACTGCCTTATGCCCATAGGCATCTGATCCGTTGAGAAGAACGTGTTGCAAAGGAATGACATCGGCATGATTATGTACGATGTGAACCTCGGAGCGTCTGTATAGCTCTTGGCCAGAAACGACAGTACCAGCGCTATGGTTGAGAACACCAGTCCGTTCAGGAACATGACCAGGAACGACACTCCGTTGAAGGTCAGATCAGCCGCGATCGGCAGCGTTACCAGCAGAATTATGCAGGCAGCGTACATTCCTCTCAGGCTTCCGCCGATTATCTGCCCGAGGATGAACTGCCAGAGCGGGGTCGGCGACACCATGACCTGATCTAGAGCCTTCTCATAAAGCCTCTGAACGCTCATGTTCTGCGCGACGGCGCTGAAGCTTCCTGTCATGGTCGACATGGCCACTATGCCCGGCACAAGAAAGTTCAGGTACGGTTCTCCGTGGGAAGTGGTCTGGATTCCGAGTCCGAACACGATAAGATACATCAGCGGTGTTATCGTTGCCGCTAATGTGATCTTATAAAAGTCCCTTCGGAACTCTCTCCATTTTTCCCATAAGACCGCTATTATGCCCATTTCTGTTGCCTTTGCCTGTCCTGCCTTTGCTTTATTTCTGTCCGAGGCCTCTGCCTATTCTGTAGACGAATACGTCCTCGAGTGTAGTGTTTCGCATTGATGCTTCCTTATCCGATTTGCTCAGATATTCAATCGCCTCTTCCCTGCTGCTGAAATGCGACGAGTGAAGAGTTTCGTCCGCTGTCTCATCGACTGTGTACTGACCCAGTTCGTTGATGAGATTCTGCGGTGTGTCTATGGTGTTGAGTCTGCCTTTGTCTATTAGCGCGATCCGCTCGCACAGCGACTGGGCCTCCTCTATGTAATGAGTCGTCAGCAGAATCGTTATCCCCTCGCCGTGGAGCTGTCTCAGCAGATTCCACATCTGTCTTCTGGAGATGGCGTCCATTCCTGCAGTCGGCTCATCGAGAAGCAGAATCTGCGGCTCCGTCATGAGAGCCCTGCAGATCATCAGCTTGCGCTTCATGCCGCCCGACAGATGTCTTACGACTCTGTGCTTGTACTCGATCAGACCCGCGAACTCCAGAAGCTCGTCTGTCTTCTGCTTTATCACCTTCTTCGGAAGGTAGTAGAGCCTGCCCTGATACTCCATGACCTCGTCCATGGTCATGTCCTGGCGCATGGAGTACTCCTGTGTTATGACGCTGAGCTTGCTCTTCTCCGCGGAAGCCTTTCTGTCAAGCTTCTTCCCATCTATGAAAATCTGTCCCTCAGTAGGCAGAAGCACCGTTGAGAGCATGCTGATAGTGGTGGTCTTGCCGGCTCCGTTAGGTCCCAGAAGCCCGAAGAACTCACCTGTTTCAATCGTCATGTTCAGATGGTCCACTGCCGTGAAGTCACCGAATTTTTTTGTAACGTCTTTCAGTTCAATCATTGTTTATTGCTGCCGTTTACCGCGCGGCTCGCTGTCCGCGTTACAGGTCCCTCTCGTCTTCCTTTGCGATGATCAGCGAGAAATATCCCGCTTCATCCGGAATCTCATCGACGCCTCTGTAAACCTTCTCGTTCGGCATGCCGCAGTTCTCGACTACATTTACATCCCTTCCGCTCTTTCTCAGTATTTCCTTGACCTCGGCCATGTGGCTTCCGGACTTCATGAGAACATAGTTGCCCGGCAGGCTCAGATCATCACCGAGCTTGTGGAGCGCCGGCATCACGTGGAGCGGCTCATTCCACTCGCAGAGAGGAATGCCGACCCTTGCGGCCGCGGCGCAGAATGAAGTTATGCCCGGAATGAGTTCCGTTTCATATCCGTCCTCCTCCATTATCGCCTGAAGGTATGTGAAAGTGCAGTATACAGTGGAATCTCCCAGGGTGAGATACACGACATTCTTTCCCTGATCAAGATACTTCTCGATGATCTCCGCTCCGGCCTTGTGCTGCCTGCGGATTTCATCCTTGTCCATCTTCATCGGCATGTATACCGGCACAAGCTCCTTGTCAGCCAGCTCCGGCACCGCCGCGCACGCGATCTTGTACGCTACTGTTTCCTTAGGCTCCTTGCCCGGGAAACAAAAAACATCGTTTTCCTTTATAAGTTCAACTGCTTTGAGTGTCATCAGCTTCGGGTCTCCCGGACCCACGCCGACTCCGTATGCCTTGCCTTTTGCCATTCTTTTTTCCTCACTTAACTTATACACACGACAAAAATCGCCGCCCTACCTCAGAAGACGGTGAATGCTACTAGCAGTTTCCCGACTTATTCCTTATAACCTCAGCGGACGCCTTCCCAGGTCTGCCCCCAGTGGCTGCCTTTGCATGCCCGCCTCGTAGAAATCACGGTTGCTGAGACACAGTGCCGGATTCTCACCGGCTTCCGATATGCCAGAACATCTTTTCAAGCACTATCATTTTCGCGTACTATCATATATTGGTGTTGCTGTTCTGTCAAATGAACGCACCGACTGGGGATGTCCTCAATTCACTTGTTGATAAGCCCTCGCATTCGTGCTATAATCCCAACAGAATACAAAACTGACAGGTGCTGGAGTTAAATCCTCCGGATAATAGGGAAACAGGTGCAAATCCTGCGCGAACTCGTCACTGTAATCGGGTGGCTGCCTGCCAATATGCCACTGGGGAATCCCGGGAAGGCGGCAGACGGCGATGATCCGTAAGTCAGGAAACCTGCCTGTCTTTTAATCGGAGCGTTATTCCAATGCTCCGGGCCACGAGTAACTGGCGGAACATGTAAACCTGTTTGCATTAACTTGAACACGAGTTGGAAAAGGTCTTTGCTCCGTTAAGCGAAGGCCTTTGTATTCGGTTCAGGTTATTTTTTATCATTTAAGGAGGACTTGTTATGAAGAATCTCAGAAAATTCATTGGTCTGGCGCTGTCCGTAGTGATGGCACTGGGAATGATGCTGATGGTTACAGGCTGCGGCGAATCAGAAGAAGCTGCAGAACCTGAAGCATCAGATGATCCGGTAGCAGCATGCGCCGAGCTGATCGAGGCAATCCAGGTTCAGGAGTGGACTGAAGATACCGACGCTCAGTGTGAAGCCGCAAAAGCTGCATACGATGCACTGACTGATGAGCAGAAGGAAGAAAACGAAGACGTATTTGACTACTTCGGACGTGACACCGGCGACGCATCAAAGGATGATCCGCTTAACGGCGACGACATCGGTGAAAACGAACTGCTCGTAGTATCCTTCGGTACTTCATTCAACGACAGCAGAGCAACTGATATCGGCGGTATCGAAAAGGCTCTGCAGGATGCTTATCCTGACTGGTCAGTAAGAAGAGCTTTCACAGCTCAGATCATCATCAACCACGTCCAGGCTCGTGACGGCGAAAAGATCGATAACATGCAGCAGGCTCTCGACAGAGCAGTTGCAAACGGCGTAAAGAATCTGGTTGTACAGCCTACACACCTGATGCACGGTGCTGAGTACGATGAGCTGAAGGCTGCAGTCGATGAGTACGCAGATCAGTTCGAATCAGTAGAAATCGCAGAACCTCTCCTCGGTGAGGTTGGCGCGGACGCTTCCGTCATCAACGAAGATAAGGCTGCTGCTGCAGAGGCTATGGTAGCTGAAGCTGTTTCCGTTTCAGATTATGACTCACTCGATGCCATGAAGGAAGACGGCACTGCCATCGTATTCATGGGACACGGAACTTCACACGAAGCTAACGTAACTTATGACCAGATGCAGACTCAGATGGACAAGCTCGAATACGAAAACGTATTCGTAGGCACAGTTGAAGGAAACCCTCCTGACACAGCTCTTCCGGAAGTAAAGAAGGCTGTTGAAGAAAAGGGCTACACTAAGATCATCCTCCGTCCGATGATGGTAGTTGCAGGCGACCACGCTAACAACGACATGGCAGGCGACTGGGGCGACGCTCTTGCAAACGGCGGTGAATTCGAAGTAGAAGGCGCTGACGACCCAGTTGACAGCGGCGAAGGCTTTGGTAAAGTTAATGTAACAAGCCAGATCGAAGGTCTTGGAAGAATCGCTGACATCCAGAAGATGTACGTAGAGCACACTGGAGCAGTTATCAAGTAATTAAGCGCCTCGTTTGAGGCACTGATAAACAATGCTTTTAAGGAGCGGGCGCG
>JAFRCM010000091.1 GCA_017404365.1 Bacillota bacterium | reverse complement strand
CCTTCTGCCGCTCCGTCAGCAGCTCACCGTAAAAATCATAGAGCAGACTTTGTCTCGTAATATCATCGAACTTCATATCTGACAAGTCCTTTCGCTTGACACCCCGTAAGTATAGCGCGTCCGGGGCGCCGCTGTCAAGTAGAAATGCTTAACATCCAGCGCGAAACGGATAATCGGCCGCAGCGGACAATAAAAAAGAGGCTTTCGCACCTTCTTTCAGTGCAAAAGCCTCATAAACTCACGAATACCGGACTGGTGTGCCAGTCATCAGATGATCTCCGACTTCAGGAAATCCTGCATCAATCAATCCGACTTAGATCAATCCAGCTTAGATCTTCAGGTCGCCGTCCTTGACCCAGCCGAGCTTGCGCACGCCGGCGTGGAAGATGAGGGCGAGTATTGCAGGCAGAACAAATGAAATCAGAATGAGGCCGGTCCAGTCGAATGCCGTGATGGCTTCTCTGGTTCCCGCTTCGATTTCAGCTACCCAGCCGGTGTAGACGCCGATCTGTCCGACGAGGCCGCATGTGCCCATGCCGGATGAAATCGGTGCGCCGTTCATTTCCATCTTAAAGAGGCATGTTGCGATTGGACCCGTGACCGCGGCCGCCAATGTAGGCGCAATCCAGACACGCGGGTTGCGGACTATGTTGCCCATCTGAAGCATGGAAGTTCCGATGCCCTGTGAGATGAGGCCGCCCCATCTGTTCTCTCTGAACGAGATAGCCGCGAAACCGATCATCTGCGCGCAGCATCCCGCGACAGCCGCGCCGCCGGCAAGTCCGGTCAGTCCAAAGGCCGCGCAGATGGCTGCCGATGAAATCGGAAGTGTGAGGCACATGCCTACGACAACAGCAACGATGATTCCCATGAGGAATGGCTGAAGTTCCGTCGCCCACATGATGAGGTTTCCGATGTACATGGCCGCTGCGCCAATAGGCGGAGCAATGAGCCAGGACAGGAACACTCCGGCGCCGATGGTAACAATAGGCGTGACGAGTATGTCGATCTTAGTCTCTTTTGAAACTGCCTTGCCTATCTCCGCAGCTATGATGGCGATGAACAGTACCGACAGAGGACCGCCTGCCCCTCCCAGAGTGTTCGCCGCAAAACCAACGGATATCATTGAAAACAGCACAAGAGGCGGACATTTAAGCGCGTAGCCTATTGCCACTGCCATTGCAGGTCCGCACATTGCCATCGCAATGCCTCCGACAGTATAGGAAGTCTCACCGACAGTCGCTACTGCCTTTGTAAGAAAGCCTATGTTGAACTGTGTTCCGATAGTGTTCAGAATCGTTCCTACGAGAAGCGAGCAGAACAGACCCTGGGCCATTGCGCCGAGAGCGTCTATTCCGTATCTCTTCAGGGATATCTCGATATCCTTGCGCTTCATGAATTCTTTTACCTTGCTCATTTACACCTCCGTGTAATTGTGTATATTACTAAGTTTAATTGTCTGTATTATAACGTCCGAGATATTATAACACTTGCTGTCAACCAGCACAAAAGGCAGACCGGCCATCGCGGTTATTGTCGCCGCCCATCGCGGTTATTGTTGCCTGCTTCCGCTGCGATCATCTCAGTCGTAACAGCGCTTCCCTTCTTTCAGGAGCCGGCACTTGCCGCGCAAAACGCATTCATCGCATGTCGCCATCCTGCCGGTGACCGGATGATCCGCCAGGCCCATTATGCCGGTGATGGATTTCGACGGACTCATCATGTAGCCTTTGCTTAAGGTGATTCCAAGCTGCCGCTCCGCGTCAAGAAGTTCCAGAAGCTGCTCCTGCATCTCGAGAGGCGAGTCGCCGTAGCCCGGGCTGAAACGCTCCGTCATGAACAGCGGCTTCGCGTCCGCCGCACCGATATCCGAACCCGCGGTCTGCGCTTTGCATTCTGAAAGGTCCTCGCGTATCCGCTCCATCGCGATATCAGCCGCAACTACCGCCAGAAGCGACGCGCCGCAGTCAATCACGACGCTCAGTGCGATCTTCGTGCTCTGTGTTTCGCTGATCAGCTCGTCCACGCCGTGTCCCAGAGTGGCCGCGCTAATGACAATTCTGTCGCAGCCCTCAAGGTGCTTTGCAAGTGATTCACCTCTTACGTCCAGAGCGTCCCGGTCCAGTACAGAGTATGCAAAAGCAGGCCGAGCCGTTTCGATCAGCTTCTGCTCCGCCTCATCCATCTGCTCCTGCAGGCGTTTCAGAGCCGCGCCCATCTTCTCATCGGTTTCTGCCTTTGCGAGATGCTCTTCACTTACGCCCAGCATACTGAGCCACTTGCTCCTGTCGAGCCTGATGTTTTCGTCGAAAGTAATGTTCATACCGTTAGTATACTATAATTCCCGCAAGTATACTATAATTCGCGTCTGCGGCCTGGGGTTGCAGATGTGACAAGTATTTGATTTTCGGCCACTTAAGGTCTAAAATTTAAGTGGCATGTGATTGGAGATAAATCAACGCAAATGGAGTGAGATCTCAATGCGAAAAAAACTGTCGCCCGTTATGATCGCGCACTACATCAGTTTCACATGGCGTTCAGCGTTATGCGCGGTACTGATGATTCTGTGGATCGGCGACCTGGTAAACGGCAAAAGCACAATCATGTATCATTTCGAAGAACACCGCTTTATCATGTTCGCGCTGTGGGCTCTTTTTATGTTCGAAATGATAGCCAGGCTGTTCCCTTCCGGCATCAGAAGTCCCGGCTGCCAGAAGCAGTTCGCGAGAAACTTCCAGAAGACCGGCAACACTGAAATCAAAATTTCGGACAACCACGCGACGGTTCTCGTGGTCTTCATATGGATTCTCTTCAACGGCATATTCGGAGCGCTGCATCTGGTCGGAATTCTGAACGATGATTTCATGCTGCTCCTGTGCTCCATGTTCTCCGTGAGCGACATGATATGCATACTGTTTTTCTGTCCTTTCCAGACCTGGTTCTTCAAGAACAGATGCTGCGTGAGCTGCCGCATTTACAATTGGGATTTCGCCATGATGTTCACCCCGCTGTTCTTCGTTCCGGGTCTTTACACCTGGAGCCTCCTCGGCATGTCAGTAATAGTGCTGGTGATCTGGGAGGTCATATTCTTCATGCATCCTGAGAGATTCTCGGAAAACACAAACGCGTTCCTCAGCTGCGAGGGCTGCACCGAGAAACTGTGCAGGCATAAAAAACAGCTCATCTCGCTCTGGAAGCAAAATGAGCAGTTCTTCTCCAAACGTATAAAGCTTCTGAGATAATTATTATCGCAAAAGCAATCAGCACTTATCGCAAAAGCAACCTGTCCTTATTACAGAACCTTCTGATCACTCTAACCTGCTTTTATTCCGTGTCTCTATTCCCTTTATGTGCCAGCCACGCGATAACGCTTGTGATCGCTTCAACAGCCAGGCACGCAATTCCCGTAATCAACCCGATGGACAGATACGAGCCGATATCGATAGTGCCGGTATCTACTATCAGATCCACAGCGACGAGATACAGAATTACCCCGAGATATGCCGCAGGAGCCAGAAGCCATTTCCACGGCGACTTTAACGTCCATCCGTACCAGCCGCCGAGCACCGCGCCTGCAAGCGGGAACAGAAACATGAATATGACTACGCCAAAAAATATCCCCACGCCTGTATCTGCTGAAGATGCAGCCGTAATCCATAGTATTATGCTGATGATTACCACCAGCCCTGTAAATAGTAATGCCCAGTGTTTTTTTATCATGCTTCACGCTCCCCGTGCGGGGCAGTTTTACTGCTCAACACCTGCTGCAGTGTGGCTTTCATGCTCGGAATATCAAGCGGCTTTGCAATATGTCCGTTCATCCCGACTTCTTCGGCTTTCTTTATATCCTCCTGGAACGCATTCGCCGTCATGGCGATGATTGGGGTTTTTGCAAGTCCTTCGTCCGGAAGATCGCGGATCGCCTTCGTTGCCGTATATCCATCCATCACCGGCATCTGAATATCCATCAGGATAACATCATAGTATCCCTGCTCGGACGCCTCTGTCATTTCAAGGGCAATCTTTCCATTCTCGGCGGTTTCAATCAGGAACCCGGACTGTTCAAGCAGCATCTGCGCGATTTCCATGTTGATCATGTTGTCTTCGACCAGCAGTGCGCGCAGGCCTTCAAATGAGATCTCATCCGTCTCATTGGAACAGGTTTCCTCTTCAGGCTCCACCAGTGGGAAGCCGACAGTAATGGTGAACTCCGTGCCTACGCCCTTCTCGGTCTGCACAGCTATATCGCCGCCCATCATGTCAATAATATTTTTTGTTATTGCCAGACCAAGTCCCGTCCCCTGGATTCTGCTGACAGTAGATGTGCGTTCACGTTCAAAAGGAACAAACAGACGCTCCACAAATTCAGGACTCATGCCGATGCCTGTATCTTTTATGCGGATTTCATACCTGCCTGTCCCGTCATCACCCGCGAGTTCCGTAACACTCATGGAAACACTGCCGTTTTCTTCAGTAAACTTCCCCGCGTTGCAAAGAAGATTCATCAGGGCGCGGTCCATCATGACCTTATCGCACATCACCCATTTATGTGTAACATCGCATGATACGGATAATTCGATTGATTTTGCTTCCAGCTGTGTCCTTACCAGATCGCCTACTTCCTGAACGCAGCTTTCCAGATTCACACGTGAAGGTTCGAGACTGAGCTTCCCGCTTTCTATGCGGCTCATGTCCAGCACGTCGTTAACTATTTCCAAAAGCTGGTGGCTTGCCATTTCAATCTTATCGATATACTCGCTTTTTTCGTCGTATGTAACTCCCTGCCGATTTGCCAGATTAGTATATCCGATGATGGCATTCAGCGGTGTACGAATGTCATGAGACATGTTGGACATGAAAAAGGTTTTCGCTTTGCTGGCTTCTTCAGCGGCAGACAGCCTCATTTCAAGCTGCTCATTCTCCTGAATTCTTTCAAATGTGCGGCGCATGAAAAGAAGCATGAGAAATACGAAAACGCTCCCGCCAAAGAGAATGCCCGCCATGATGATATCCGGCTTCCCGAAGAAACCGACGATCAGATATCCGGCGAAGAACATGATAAGCAGCCAGATCGGAAGATTCAAGAGCCGCTGCTCCTGATCCCAGTTTCCGTGTTTCCTGATGTCTCTGGAGAAACAAATGTAACGGTATATGTTGTAAGCCATCAGCGCGCTTCCGACATATATCATCACATATATGATAATAATCATAATACTTCTCCTATAGCAGTCCTATAACCTGATTTCATTATAACACCGCAGCCCTTTTCTGAATACAAAAAGAGAACGATCCACCTGCTACTCGAACTTAATGGTCCCGAAGTACTCAGGACAGTGGAAGTTCGGTGAATCCAAGTCGATAGGCGACCACGAGAGATAGTGCTTTTGAGCAGTTTTGTCCCCGCATTTATAGAAGTTGGCGTTCAGTTCCCCTTCAAACTGATAGTCCGGATAGAACAGCCGGAAGAACTTCAAAGGCAGTTTGTAATATACCTCCCAGCCATCGGACGTTCTGTCTGTCCGGATATCGAAGTACTCCGCAGCGTCCTGTCTGACGATATCAATTCTGTCTGTCTTCTCCGGTCCGAACTGCGCGCAAAGGCAGCCGTTTGGATTGATTTCAAAGTTAAAATAATTCGGCTCGTCAACGACCTTAAAGAAGAATTCAAGGCAGCTGTCCTCCCATACTGGCGAAAGCGGTTCAGTGTTCTCGGCGCGAATATCTTTTTCGGCCGCGCTCAGATGCACGTAGAGCGCCTCGTCCGAATAGCACAGCTGTCCCTCCGCACGGACTCCGCAGTCCTCGGTCCACAGAACGTTGTCGATCTGCAGAACAGGCACATTGCTCCAATCCGGTTCCGTATCTGTTTTTACGATTGTGTATGTCTCTTTTTCCGTTTGAGATTCCACAGCGTTTTCCTCCCCGCATGAAGCTGTGATCAGCAGCAATGACAAAACGATTAAAACAATCAATGCTTTTTTCATTAAAGAAACCCCTTTCAACTCCACTTTAATCGTTAACTATTTCAGCCTTAAACACCATAATGGTATCGGCGTCAGAACAGCAGAATTCCGCGACACCCTTCGGTTGACCGGGTACGCTTCCACCATACCTTAAAATATCTATGTACGGGAACCCACAGTGCATTGCCATCGGACAAATGTCACCCCGCTGTGTATCATAATCAAAAGTTTGTCCTATTTTATGCCCCCTGTGGCACCCTTTTTCACCGCGTCTGTCGATAATGCTTATTCGGATCTTTGGTCTTTTGCTCATTTTTTTCACCCCTTTCGAGACAGAAGGCAAACGCACTCGCAATGCTTCGTGAACGGAAAGTTGTCGAATGGTTTCACGGATTCAACGCTGTATCCGTAGTACTGGAAGTAGTAGAGGTTCTCCGCCAGCGACTTAGGGTTGCAGCTGATGTAGACGATCTGGTCGACGCCGTATCCAATTATCTTGTCCAGCGCGTCATTCTTTATTCCCACGCGCAGCGGATCGACGACTATGACGTCAGGTTTATCGCTGATTGAATCAAGCACCCTGAAGCAGTCCCCGGCTATGAATCTGCAGTTATCCAGACCGTTCAGCTCCGCAGTCTGACGGGCTACATCAACGGCTTCCTCGACGATTTCCACGCCGAGCGCAGTCCTTGCCTTCTGAGCGAGAACCTGTGTTATGGTTCCCGTTCCGCAGTATAAATCAAAGGCATCCTTGCCATCGAAATCATCGATCAGCGACAGAGCGTATGAATATAGATTTTCTACCGCTTCAACATTAGTCTGGAAGAACGAAAAGGCGCTGACCCTGAACTTCAGACCCATTATCTCTTCGTTGTAGTAATCGCGCCCCGCAAGGATCCGCAGCTCGTCGCAGTAAACGGCGTCCGCAAGTCTGTCGTTTATGGTGCGCAAAACGCCGACGACCCGGTTTTCCAGCTCAAGTCCCATGATCATCTCGGCATATCCCGCTTCGTCGAATGTCTCTGTAGCTTCGCCAACGGGATTAACATCGACGGGACCGTCTGCCTTTG
>JAFRCM010000090.1 GCA_017404365.1 Bacillota bacterium | reverse complement strand
AGCAGATCGCTCTCCGCAGGAGAAGCTTTTCCGGGCATTGACCAGACCGGTGCATATGAGTATTCCGTTCATCCTCTATTCGCAGTAAGCGACACGTACGAAGCTTACAAAGAATTGCAGGATGTTTTTTTCGCGGTCGAAGGAAACGAGGAACATCTTCCGGAGATCAAGCGGATGCTCAAAAGCGTCGACATCGACCTGCAGGTCATCAGGGCGGAGGACAAAACCCTCTACCACGCGGCGGCAGTCACAGCCAGCAATCTGGCGGTAGCGCTGCTGGCGGAGAGCATCGACATGCTCTGCCAGTGCGGATTCAGTGAAGAAGACGCCCGCAAAGCCCTCACTCCTCTCGTAACAGGGAATGTTAACCACATCCTTGAGAAGGGACCTGCCGCAGCTCTTACCGGACCTGTGGAACGGGGAGACGAGAAGACCATCGCAAAGCACCTGGGCTGCCTCAATGAGGAACAGCGCGAGCTGTATCGTGTACTATCCTCGCGGCTCATACCAATTGCGGAATCCAAACATCCGGACCGTTTGTACCAGAACATCAAAGACCTGCTTGAAGAAGATCTGCTGAATGAGAAGATGCAGGACCAGGAGCTTTGATCAGAAAAGGACAAAACAAAGAAAGGAAAAAACAATGAGAAACTCAGTACTCACCTTCCAGAAGATGAAGGAGGAAGGTAAAAAAATCTCCATGCTTACGTGCTATGATTACACCACAGCGAAGCTGATGGACGGCAACATAGACGCGATTCTCGTTGGAGATTCACTTGGCAACACAATGCTCGGACTCGGAGACACTATCCCTGTAACAGTTGACCAGATGATTACATACGGCGCTTCCGTAGTACGCGGAACTGAAACTACGATGATCGTAGTCGACATGCCGTTCATGTCATATCAGGTTTCACTGGAGCAGGCTCTCGAGAACTCAGGCCGCATCATGAAGGAAACCCACTGCCAGGCCATCAAGCTCGAAGGCGGCGCGCGCGTCTGCCCTCAGATCAAAGCCATGACTGAAGCAGGTATTCCTGTAATGGCTCACCTGGGACTGACTCCTCAGTCGATCAACGCCTTCGGCGGATGCCGCGTACAGGGCAAGACTGAAGACGCTGCCGCGGCTCTTCTTGAAGACGCATACGCAGTTCAGGAAGCCGGAGCTTTTTCAGTAGTTCTGGAATGCATCCCTGCTCCTGTATCAGCGCTGATCACAAGCAAGCTCGACATTCCGACAATCGGAATCGGCGGCGGAACAGAGTGCGACGGACAGATCCTGGTATATCAGGACATGCTCGGAACATTCACGGACTACACTCCTAAGTTCGTCAAGCACTTCGCTAACATCGGCGAGGAAATGACCAAGGCCTTCAAGGCTTACGACGAAGAAGTCAAGGCGAAGACTTTCCCTGACGAAGAGCACTCCTTCCAGATGAAGAACGAAGAAGCACTGAAGAGACTTTACTAATAAGCAAAAGCAACATACTCTGAATCGCAAAACAGTGAGGATCTAGAAATGAGAATAATAACAACAATAGCTGAGATGCACGCTCAGATCGAGACGTGGAAAAACGCTGATCAGACTATCGGTCTCTGCCCTACAATGGGATACCTTCACGAAGGCCACGCCTCCCTCATGGACTACAGCAACGAAGATAACGACTATACTGTGGCATCAGTTTTCGTCAATCCGATTCAGTTCGGACCAAACGAAGACCTCTCCAAATATCCGAGAGATTTCGAAAGAGACTGTAAGATTCTCGAAGCCCACGGCGTAGACGTTGTGTTCCATCCGGAACCTGAGGAGATGTATTCCCCTGACTTTTGCACTTACGCTGACGTAGATGTTGTCTCCGACACTCTCTGCGGCGCAACAAGAGAAAACCACTTCAGAGGAGTCTGCACCGTTATAGCGAAATTCCTCAACGTAGTTCAGCCTGACAAAATCTACTTCGGCAAAAAAGACGCTCAGCAGCTGGCTGTCGTCCGCCGCATGGTCAGAGACCTGAACTTCGACGTCGACGTCGTCGGCTGCCCTACCGTAAGAGAAGAAGACGGTCTGGCGATGAGTTCGCGTAACGTCTACCTGAGTCCTGAAGAGCGCAAGGCCGCGCGCATCCTGTCGAGAACTCTTCGCCTCGGCCAGGACATGATTCGCGAGGGCTGCTCCGACTCAAAGGAACTCCTCGACGCCATGAAGGCCAACCTGGCAACTGAACCAATGGCCGACATTGATTATGTGGAAGTTGTTGACGGAATGTCCATGCAGCCGATCGAGACCTTCGGCAAGGGCGATGTTGTCGCCATGGCTGTTCGCATCGGCTCAACCCGTCTCATCGATAACTTCACAGTAGGCGACATGGCTATCGACATTCCGGAAGAATAAGCTATCGTAATCGCATAATAAGCGGCCGGCACATCATCGGATGTGCCGGCCTTTTTTATTGATTTTGCATGAGGTGTTTTATCGATTGTTTACAAGTCTTCACCAAGAATCGGATCGTCATTGGCGATTTTGGTCTTGGCGGAAATGAGATCAGGATGTTCTTCGACGTACTTGGCTATATTCTTATCTTCCGTGGTGAATAAATAATAACTCAAATAATTTCCAAGCAGCGACACCTTATCGGCAGGCAGTCTCTGGTCGATGCATGTTTCAAGACTGTACGCAGAGTTGTCTTTTACAGGATCGTACTCTTCATAAACAAAGAGGTTACGGTTTTGAGCAGTCCAGTTTCTGATGTCCTCATTGGCCGCCTTGACCACTCCGCGCACATCATCCTCAGGCACCATGTACATACTTGAATTGATGACGTCACCGTTTTCATTCACATGGCAATCGCAGATGGACAGATACTGACCCGCTTTTAACGGTTCCGCCTCATCGAAGCACTCATGCTCTCTGACCGTTTTGCAGTTGTAGAACTGCGCATAGGCGTTGTAGGACTCCGACAGAATGGCAGGATAGTTTCTCTTAAGCGTCTTGCCGTTATTGAGTTTGTAAAAAACTTCAACTCCGTTGATGGAACCGCATATCTTATAGTACTTTCCATTGATAGGATTGTTGAGTTCCTCATCCGTACCCTCTCCCCTATCGACAATCGACCTGTGCAGATCGAGAAACAGCTCTATTGTTTCCTCGTCCTTGATGCCTTTCATTTCTGAGCGCATCAGATTGCTGTCTACCACAGTCACCGACTTCACATCGGAGGCCGCTGGAATCCGTTTCTCAAACCCGGTCACGTCGAAGAGCGTAAACGCCAGGACGATGCACATAACCGCCGCATATATGATAAACACTTTGACATTCTTGTTCTTGAAAACCCGGAAGCTCTGATCCGCGATCATGCAGAAAATCGGGAAGAATACAATTGTAGCCAACAGGATCGTGATGACTGCGCCAGCCGTTGTATCGATGGAAAGAAAACTGCGTGCGATAAACATTGTCATGGATACTGCGATAGCTGTGAGCAGAATCACCAACAGTTCCGCCACATATGGCACAACAATCGTATTCTCTTCGTTCTCGAGTTTGATCTTCCTGTATATAGCGACGGCTGCAAAGACCAGCAGCACCGAGATGGCCGCAAACGCGATGAGCGTAATCGGTACAGAGTTGAACGGATACTCCCCTCTGCTTATGAGGTACGAATATGGTGATAGATATACAGCGAGATCCCCGTTCCCATCATAGCCGTACAGGAATGTATTCAGGTATCCCAGGACAAATGTGTACACTATGGAAGGCAACGCCACGAGCACAAGGGAAAGCAAAGCCTGCACAACTGCCGTCCCTGCCAGAGTCGCAGCGAAGCATGACACGCAGTAGGTGAAACCAATCACCAGGATGTTATCCAGCGTCCAGCCGAAGATGTTGGCAACGGAAAGTGCGTGGCTCATGTCGATGGTGCTGTCATATCCCAGGTTCTTCATAATCTCCATCAAGTCGCCGGAAGCGTGCGCTCCCATGACGCACAGATAGAACAGCCCCGTCAGCACAATCGGTGCGATGACAATTACGAGGCCGGCGAGAAAGGACCCCCGGAAGAGCTGCGTTCTCGTCAGCGGCTTCGCGTGGGCGTCGATCACCGACGCAGTGCTGTGCAGATACCGGAATACCGCACAACTGACCACGACGCCGCCTGCGATGCCGATTGCTATATTCAGCAGGTTCGCTCCGGTCATGCAGCCGTATGTGTAAATGATTACGTTTTCCAGCCTGTTGTATGACAGCAGGACCGGAAGAATATTGCTGAGAAAATAAACCACAGCAATGAGGACCGGCAGCGCCTTGCAGCGCCGGATCATTTCCGTAAACCATGTCCTCTCAGGATTCTTACATGATTTCGCTGAAGTCATATTTCTCACCTCCCAATTCATAAATGAATACCTCTTCTAATGTGAGCGGCAGCACATCCAGAATCAGTGGATTGGCCGGAACCAACACTTCTTCAATCGTCTCTGCGCTGTCCTTCGTGATGATCAGTTCAATAGAACCGTGTTTCTCTCTGTGCAGTATGTTTAGTTTCTCAATTGCATTTTCGCCTTCTTTCGCAAAGGCAACCTGCACCTTGTTGATGCCCTCTCTGATGGACTCTAAATCACGCTCCATCACGGTCTTTCCGTCATCTATGATTCCTACGTAGTCGCAGATGGACTCCAGGTCGCGCAAATTATGTGAGGAGACCAGAACGGTCATCTCCCGCTCGGCGACATCATCGACTATCTGCTTCCACACCAGTTTTCTCACTATTGGGTCTAGTCCGTCGATTGGCTCATCCAGCAGCAGATAATCCGGCATGCTTGCCAGCACCAGCGCAATGGCCGCCTGTTTCTTCATTCCCTTTGAGAAACCCCTCAGCGGCGCCTTTTCATCCAGATGGAAGCGCTTCGTCAGTTCGTGCAGCCTCTCCTCATTGAAGTTGTCGTAAGTTCCGCTGTAGATTCTCACCATGTCGCTGATGGAATACCCCTTCGGAAAATACAGTTCATCCGGCACGAGTCCGATTTTCTGCTTGAGGGCCGTATTCTCTAAAACCGGTTCCCCGTCAAAGAGTATTTCGCCTTCGTCAGGTTTCAGTATTCCGGCCATGTGTCTGATCAGTGTCGTTTTGCCTGCGCCGTTGGTTCCGACAAGACCGTAGATAGACGCCCTGTTGATGGTCAGTTCAATTCCATCCAGAGCCTGCGTTCTGTCGAACTTCTTGTGCAGATTCCTGACATTTATCATAAGTACCCCTCCTTTTTGTCCTCATTAAACGGATCGGCGGCGATGTCCGATACCATCTTTTGAATCTCTTCCTCAGGAACTCCCAAATAGCTGAGTTCCTGCACTCTGCTTCTGATATCCGCGCAGATACTTTTGACTGCCTGCGGATCAATCTTCGTCTCCTTTCTCGGGCTGACGAAGGTTCCACGGCCTTTGACCTTGTAGATGAACCCTTCCCGTTCCAACTCCTTAAATGCCTTCTGGACAGTATTCGGATTCACCGTCAGAGTCCGTGACAGTTCCCTGATGGACGGAAGCTCGCTGTCCTCAGACAGCACGCCCCGTATGATCAGCTCTTTGATGTTATCGATAATCTGTTCATATATCGACTGCTGACTTCTTAAGTTGATCTGAAACATTATCCTCCCCCTTCTTTCTGAATCCCTTTGGTGAATTAAGTGTACTACTTCAGATAGTACAGTGTCAAGTGAATACTTCTTCACTACAAAAAATCGCCGCACCTTTACGGTGCGGCAACTTTTGCTTTTGCATTAATCATTTAGTCTATGACGTTCTTGATCATGTCGATGACTGTTCCGTCTCTGTATTCAACTACGCCGACTACGAAATCTCCGAACTTAGGAGGCTCAGGCTTGCCGGTGATGGCGTAGGCCTTGTCTCTGAGTTCCTCGATCGTGCATACAGGGAGTCCAGCCTTGATCAGCTCCGCCTTGAGCAGAGGGTTGTCCGGATTAACGGCTATGCCGCGCTCCGTTACAACTACGTCAACGCTCGGTCCAGGCGTGCATATGGTCGTTACTTCATCAACAACGATAGGAATTCTCTTTCTTACGAGCGGACATACTACGACAGCCAGTTTGGCGCCGGCAGCCGTATCAGGGTGTCCTCCCAGGGCTCCCATGATGTTGCCGTTTGACGCGGTCAGTACGTTTACGTTGAAGTTAACGTCTACCTCGGTTGCCGAGAGAATCATGATGTCCAGGTTGTTTGTTACGCATCCCTTAGTAAGAGGGTCAGCGTAAGTGCCGGCGTCCATCTCGATGTGGTTTCCGTTGTATCTTATTGATTCAACAGCTCCCTTGTCGAAGGTCTGTACGTCGAGCAGACCTGTGAACAGTCCCTCATTCAGAAGTTCGACCATCGTGGACGTGATTCCTCCCGAACCAAATGATCCTATGATGTGGTTCTCCAGCATGTATTCGCGCAGGAATCTTACTACTGCCAGCGATACGCCGCCGGTTCCCGCCTGATATGAGAATCCGTTCTTGATCAGTCCTGAAGCTATGAGGACTTTGCTTGCGTATTCTGCGATCGTCAGCTCAATCGGGTTGTTTGTCTTTCTTGTAGCGCCCTGACCCATGAGTTCAGGATCGCCAATCTGATCGGTTACCGCGACGATGTCGACCAGCGTCTGCGGAATGCTTACAGGGTACGCAGGGAAGTCTACCAGATTGTCCGTTACGGCAACTACCTTCTTCGCGTAGCGCGCGTCGACCATTGCGTATCCCATGGAACCGAAGGCCGACGGTCCCTGCTGACCGTTCATGTTGCCCATGTCATCGCAGCATGACGCGGCGATGAAAGCAACGTCGATTGTGACATCACCCTTCTGTATTGCTCTGGCTCTGCCGCCGTGTGTTCTGAAGACAACTGCCTTTTCGAGTAGACCTCTTGAAATCGCCTTGCCGAGCTCGCCTCTCATTCCGCTCGTCTGCAGTCCTACGACTACGCCTTTCTTTATGTACTCAAGAAGGCATTCGTGAGAACTCGTGAGTGATGAAGCGCAGATTGTCAGATCCTTGATTCCGAGTTCGTCGATAGCTTCCATTACCTTCGGCAGAACCATGTCGCCCGCTCTCAGGTGGTGGTGGAAAGAAATCGTCATTCCATCCTGAAGTCCCGACTTGACGATGGCTTCCTTGAGTGATCCTACAACCTTGCCTGTATATACCTTGTCGCTTTCGCTTATGAATTTTTCTCTTCTCTTGCCGCTTCTGATGTACGGCTTGACGTCACCCATCTGCTGAACGTGTTCAGGGACTTCTCTTCCTATTTTATTCTTCTGTAGTTTCATTTCTCGAGCCTCCCTGCCTGTATCAGTATTCTTCTGGCTTTATTGATTATTGGGTAGTCAACCATCTTGTTGTCCACCGTGAATACACCGATGCCCGCTGCCGCCGCTTCTCTTTCGGCGTCGACAATGCGCTGGGCGTGTTCGATTTCCTCTTCGCTCGGGCTGAGCAGCTTGTGCGCTATCTTGATCTGAGCCGGATGTATGCAGGACTTGCCTGTGAAGCCCAGGGTCTTCGCCCACTTGACTTCCTCCGCGAATCCGTCCTCATCCTTGTAGTTGGACCATACTGTATCAACTGCTGTAATTCCCGCTTCCGCAGCAACTACAGGCAGGTAGGTTCTGGCGTAGGAGAGCTCATTGCCCTCTCTCGTTCTGACCGTACCCATTGAGTTAGTGTAGTCCTCGGCTCCGAATGAAAGTGAAATGACTCTGTCGCTGGCTTTTACTGTATCTCTGGCGTTGAGTACGCCCTTTGCTGTTTCTATGGAGCACTGAATCTTAACTGTTCCTTCTTCAATTCCGTGCTGCTTCTCGACTTCGCTCAGCAGCTGATCGAGCACCACGACGTCGTCCGGACAGTCACACATCGCCAGTCTCATGTATCTTATTCCTGACGGAACTATCGCCCTGACGTCATCTTCAAAGAACGGCGTTCCCGTTCCGTTTACTCTTGCAAAGACCATGCATTCCCCGAAATCCAGGGTCTCGACAGCCTTGCAGAGCAAATCTCTTCCTGCGTCTTTCTCTGTCATGGCGACAGCGTCCTCCAGGTCAAAGAGGATGCAGTCTGGCTGGAATACCGGAGCGTTGAGGTACATCTTCGGCTTGTTTGCCGGACAGAATAACATGGTTCTCATCTTATACATCTTCTTCTGCCCTCCTTGCTCTTCTTACTGCTGTTCTGATTCTCGCCTGAATGACGAAATCCAGCGCGCTGAAATCATCGATCGTAACGTCGGCGTACTTAACGCCAAGAAGATCGAGCTCCTCCTGCGCCTTTTGCTTGATCTGGTCGCCGAACATCTTTTCCATCTTGCTGTTCAGCACGATCTTGGTCTTACCTCGTTTCTTGAGTTTGACAGTCACTTTGCAGTCCTGGGACTGCTCGTAGCCAGCTTCACCTATCATTTCAGTTTTTCCTCCTTAAGCTTCAGCTTATATAGGTTTCAGCGATAAATTTATATATTAGAACAGGCCTGTTACACGCCCGTCATTATCTACGTCGATATTCTCGGCCGACGGTCTCTTAGGCAGTCCCGGCATTGTCATGATGTCACCGGTCCTCGCCACGATGAATCCCGCGCCTGAATTCGGCTTGACGTCCGTTACGTGGATTCTGAATCCTGTCGGCGCGCCCAGCAGCGTCGGGTCATCCGAGAAGCTGAACTGTGTCTTGGCCATGCAGATCGGCAGGTTGCCGTATCCCTGTGACTCAAGGCGCTTGATCTGCTTCTCAGCCTTCAGGTCGAAGCCTACGGAATCAGCGCGGTAAACACGCTTCGCGATAGTCTCGATCTTCTCAGTAATGCTCATGTCCAGCGGATATGTAAATCCAAAGTTGTTCGGCTGCTCACAGAGTTTTATAACTTCCTCTGCCAGCGCGATTCCGCCTTCGCCGCCCTTTGCCCAGACTTCACTTACGACTGCGTTGATGCCGAGCTCTCTGCACTTTGCCTGAACGAGTTCCAGTTCGGCCTGCGTATCAGTCGGGAACGCGTTGATCGCTACGACTGCCGGAAGTCCGTAAACCTGTGTTACGTTCTCGAGATGTCTCAGCAGGTTCGGCATGCCCTTTTCAAGAGCTTCCAGATTCTCTTCTCCCAGATGCTTCTTAGTTACGCCGCCGTGATATTTCAGAGCGCGCACCGTCGCTACAATTACGCATGCTGATGGATGCAGGTCCGCCATCCTGCACTTGATGTCAACGAATTTCTCAGCTCCGAGATCCGCCGCAAAACCAGCCTCGGTAATGGTGTAATCCGACAGCTTCAGCGCCATTTTTGTCGCCATCACGGAGTTGCAGCCGTGAGCGATGTTCGCGAACGGTCCACCATGAACGAAAGCCGGCGTGTGCTCCAGCGTCTGCACGAGATTTGGCTTGATCGTGTCCTTCAGCAGAGTCGCAACCGCTCCCTGCACGTTCAGATCGCGCACCGTTATAGGCTTTCCGTCGTAGTCATACGCTACGATGATGTTTGCGATTCTCTCCTTCAGGTCGTCAATGTTTGATGCCAGGCATACGATTGCCATGATCTCGCTTGCAACTGTGATTTTGAAATTATCTTCTCTCGGGCGTCCGTTTACGCTTCCGCCAAGTCCGTCAACAATATTGCGCAGCTGACGGTCGTTCATGTCCATGACACGCGTCCATGTTACACGTCGCGTATCGATTCTGAGCGGGTTATCCTGGTGGATATGGTTATCGATAATCGCCGCGATCAGATTGTTCGCCGCGGTAATCGCGTGCATGTCTCCTGTGAAATGGAGGTTGATGTCCTCCATCGGAACGACCTGCGCATACCCGCCGCCTGCGGCGCCGCCCTTGATACCAAAAACAGGACCCATGGATGGCTCACGCAGACAGACCATAACGCTTTCTCCCATCTGATGGAACGCGTCCGCCAGCCCTACTGAAGTGGTTGTTTTACCTTCTCCTGCAGGGGTTGGTGAAATTGCT
>JAFRCM010000089.1 GCA_017404365.1 Bacillota bacterium | reverse complement strand
GAATGAGAAACTTCACTCCACGGGTTCTGCGAAGGATGGAGATTATACTAACAGCGGTCTTTTTAAGGCCGGTCTGGCTGTGGTTGCGGGTCTGATCATCGCTGCGCTGGCCAGGGGCGTTAAGAAGAGCGAAGACTTCGAAGATTATCAGGATACTGACGGGAAAGAATGAAAACCGGATTACTTAAAACTATAACAATCGCATTGATCATCGCAATGGCGATGACGGGTTTTGCATTTGCTGATGTGACGGACCTTGGCGGGTCTGACGGAGCGGAGCAGACCGGTACATTTGAGGCTGCCGGTACGCAGGACGGCGCGGCAGGCCAGACGGACCAGAACGTGCCGGCTGATCAGGGCACCGCAGCAGATCAGGGAGATCCGGCAGTTCAGCAGGACCCGGATCCTGTCATCGTGCCTGCGCCGGAGCTCACAGTCACGCCGGTGTACAACAACAAGGCGAAGATCAGCTGGACGAAGACCGACGCTGCGGCCGGCTATGAGCTGTACAGAAACGGCAGCCGGATCAGCACTCTCACGGGACTGCAGTACCTCGACAGGGGGCTGAAAACAGGCGCGAACTACCAGTACAAGGTCAGAGCATACTACACTGAGGAAGGCGTCAGGAAGTACACGGATTTTTCCGAGGAGGTCAGTTTCAAAGGGGCTGCGAGGAATCCTCTTCTTCTGATGGTCGACAACAGGAGCGACAACAGGCGCGTGGTCACTCAGTTCGCCAAAGTCGGAGTTACGGTCGTAACTGTATATAACATCAAAGACGTGGACCCGGCGAAGTACGACGGGCTTATCATCCCGGGCGGCGGCAACATGGATCCGCGAAGCTACCGCGCCAAGAGAGACAAGCATACCTACGGCACGGACAAGGCCAAGGACGATCTTCAGATCGCGGCGATTCTCATGTTTGCAAAGGCAGGAAAGCCGGTTCTGGGAATCTGCCGGGGAAGCCAGGTGATCAATGTTGCTTTTGGCGGAACCCTTAAGCAGCACATCCCGAGGTGGCACAAGAAGAACAGAAAAGTCAAGACAGTGAAAGGCTCCTGGGTGCGCAGCATATACGGCAAGAAAAGCAAGGTTTACCACTGGCATCATCAGTGCGTCAAGAAGCTCGGAAAAGGGCTTAAGGTCACGGCGCGCGACGCCAGGGACAAGAGGATAGAGGCCATACAGCACAAGACTCTGCCTATATACGGCGTGCAGTGGCATCCGGATATCAAACCTAACAAAAAGAGCTACGCTCTTTACAATTCATTCAAACAGATCTGCCTGAACAACATGGCGAGGTAGACGGAACACAGCAGATTGGAGAAACAATAAATGGCAAAAACTAAAGTACTCTTCGCTTCCCCTGAGGTAATGCCTTTTGGCGGCACCGGAGGACTCGGAGAAGTAGCAGGATCGCTCCCGCGCGAAGTGAACAGACTCAAGGGCTCCAAGGTGGAGTGCCGCGTCATCATGCCTTTGTACGGCTCGGTGAAGGAGGAGTTCCGCAGGGAAATGAAGTTCCTGGGACATATTGATATTCCGGTTGCCTGGCGCAGCCAGTACATGGGAATATTTGAGCTTAAGAAAGACGGCGTAGTATACTACTTCGTCGACAACGAGTATTACTTCAAGCGCGACGGTCTCTACGGATTCGGAGACGACTGCGAGCGTTTTTCGTTCTTCAGCCGCGCCGTTATCGAGAGCTCGGCAGTTACGGGATTTGAGCCCGATATCATTCACGCCAACGACTGGCAGACGGCCCTCTCGGTTGTCTTTGCAAAGGCACTCTACCCGGACAGAAAGCTCAAGACCGTATTCACGATTCACAATGTGGAGTATCAGGGCAGGTACGGCACGGATGTGCTCAGCGACTGCATTGGTCTGGACAAGAAGGACAGTCACATTCTGATGAAGGACGGCGACGTCAATCTCATGAAGGGGGCCATAGAGTGCTCCAGCAAGTTCACGACGGTCAGCCCTACCTATGCGAAGGAACTGACTTATCCTGTCAGCGCCTTCGGACTCGATGCGGTGATCCGCGACAACCAGTACAAGATGTTCGGCATACTGAACGGCATCGATACTGTAGCGTACGATCCGCAGAACGATTCGGCCATAGCGGCTTCTTACTCCTCCGAAAAGCTTCAGGGAAAGAAAAAGTGCAAGCGCGATCTGCAGAAATCCCTCGGACTTCCCGAGAGCGACGCGCCTCTGCTCACAATGATAACAAGACTTGTGGCGCCTAAGGGCGTCGACATAGTTGCGGCCATGCTGGATGATCTTCTGTACAACAACGATGTTCAGTTCGTGATGCTGGGTACAGGCGACGCAAAGTACGAGGATTACTTCAGGCAGCTGCAGGGCAGGCATCCTGACCAGGTGAGATCACTGATCGAGTTCAACACGGCGACAGCCCACAGGATTTACGCAGGAGGCGACATGTTCATAATGCCGTCGAGAAGCGAGGCGTGCGGACTGGCGCAGATGATAGCCTGCCGTTACGGCAACGTGCCGATCGTAAGGCTTACAGGCGGTCTGGCTGACTCCATTCACGAATGGAACGGAAGCGAAGGCAACGGATTCACTTTCTATGACTTCAACGGAACCGAGCTTGCCTTTGCAGTGGGAAGAGCGCTTGACCTCTATAGTCACAGGAACAAATGGCGGGCTATGGTGAGACACATTCTGGATGAGGATTTCTCATGGGCAAAAGCAGCGGTAATCTATCACAGAATGTACACTGAACTCTAGCGATAAGCGCGTACGCGCACAAATAAAAAACTAACGAACAGGAACAAAAAAACATGGAACAAAAGGAAAAGTTTGTAGCTCAATTAAATGATTATCTTGAGGACAGCCTCCACACAAGTTTTGAAGCGGCGACGCCTGATCAGATATACAAGGCGCTTGCCCGTGTAGTAAACGGACAGCTCCGCGACAAGTACGTCGAATTCAAGCACAAAAAGAACAAGTCTGAGAAGGAGAGCGCCGGAAAGAAAAAGATATACTATATCTGCATGGAGTTCCTCATGGGCCGGTCTCTGAAGAACGCCCTGTACTGCCTTGATGAGACAGATACGGTGCGCGAGCTGGTCGAGAGCAGGGGAATGTCTCTGGACGATGTGTTCGACTGTGAGCCTGACGCGGGCCTCGGCAACGGAGGCCTGGGAAGACTTGCGGCGTGCTTTTTGTCAGCTCTGGCGACCGGAAATTATGACGCCACCGGCTTCTCGCTCAGATATGAGTACGGCCTCTTCAGACAGAAGATAGAAGACGGCTGGCAGGTTGAACTGCCGGACAACTGGATTCCGGGAGGCGGAGTATGGCTCAACAAGAAAGACGATGATCCGTTCTACGTAACGTTCTACGGCAGATACAACGAGTGGTGGGATGAAGACGGTCTGAAATACTCCCTCGAGGAGCCTCAGGTCATCAAGGCTATCCCTTACGACATGTATGTTCCGGGAGCCGGAAACGACGCCGTCGAGAGACTTCGTCTCTGGCGCGCGATCGATTCGGAAGGTTTCGACATGGAGAGCTTCAACAGCGGAGACTTCACAAGAGCGGCTCAGAGGAACAACAGGGCGGAAGCCATAACAAAGGTTCTCTATCCGCCTGATAACATCGAGGAAGGCAAGGAGCTCAGACTCAAGCAGCAGTACTTCATGGTTTCAGCTTCATGCCAGAACATTGTGCGCGACCACATGCAGCTTCACGGCACGCTGGACAACTTCCATCTGTGCAACGTCATACATATCAACGATACGCATCCTGCGCTTTGCATACCGGAACTCATGAGGATATTCATGGACGAT
>JAFRCM010000088.1 GCA_017404365.1 Bacillota bacterium | reverse complement strand
TATTGACTTTGATGTAATAGTCTGTGTTTGGAGCGAGTTTTTTGTACGTCATTGTTCCCGCTTCACTTGGCAGCAGTCTTGTTGTTGTGTAGGTGCAGTACGGAGCTGCTGCATCATCGAATCTCACAGTATTGTAATTGCTGTCATAGAGTTCGAAAAAAATACCATAGCTGTCGCGTTTTCCTGTATAGGATGGATATTCCGCCTTTACTACATAAGTCGCTCCTGCTGTGCTTCCTGTGCGGAATTTATAATAGTGATTCTGCTCCTCCATGTAGTAGCTGCCGGATCCTGCATATGTTTCTCTCGCGGTAAACGTCCCGCTTACTATCTGTCCGAAGCTGATCGACTGAGCCTGACTTGGACTCGTGCCGCCCTGAAATGCCTTCATGGTGCCATTGTTCACGTTGCTGTAGCTCTTAGCTGAAACCGCATTACCTGCCGCGTTATCGCCAGCCGCAGCCTCGCCGGTTACAGCACTTTCGTCTGCAGCAGCAGTTTCTTCAGCCGCGGCTGTGTCTTCCGCAGCAGCACTGTCGTCTTCCGAAGCGATATCTTCAGCAGCAACCGCTTCATCCGCCGGCGCGCTGCCATCAATCGATTCTGCGCTGACACGATCTGCTGTGGCAAAGGACATTGTCACGAACATGCAGAGCATGATTATAATCGAAAGAATCTTTTTCATTGTCGTCATCCTCCTTTTAAATGACTTTCTTACTCCAATTGTTATCTCTGCTTGTAAATACACTAATAAACCGGGAGTGTTACATGTGTTCCGATTACTGAAGTATTTGACTTTGCATTCGTGAAGTAGTAATATCTACGGGTAAAGCGATGACGAGGAAAGTACGCTGACCAAAGGGTCTGACAGAGAGAGATGGATGCTGGAATCATCTCATTCCCGGGTGAGCCGAAGACCACCTCTGAGCGGCACTAATACTGCCCGCCGGCCGCGTTAAAAGCCAAAACGAGTGCCGGAGCACAAAGCGCCATAACGAAAGCGCAGCTCCGGAAGATGGGTGGAACCACGGATACATAAAAATGTATGCGTCCCTTCTGACTAAACAGCCGGAGGGATTTTTGTTTTTTGCAAAGGCAATCCGGCATCAGAAAAAAAGCATAGGAGGACACTGAATTGATTATCACACTCAAAGACGGAAGCACCAAGGAATACGCTGAGGCCATGTCAGCATATGACATCGCCAGAGACATCAGCGACGGACTGGCGAGAGCCGCTTGTCTGGCTGAGATAGACGGGGAGACCGCCGACCTCAGAACAATTATAGACAAGGACTGCCAGCTGAACATACTGACCTTCGACTCAGACGAGGGCAAGAAGGCCTACAGGCACACATGCTCCCACGTTCTGGCTGAGGCGGTCAAGAACCTCTATCCTGACGCGAAGCTGGCAATCGGGCCTTCAATTGACAACGGATTCTACTACGACTTCGACATCCCGCCTCTCTCACGTGAGGATCTGGACGCAATCGAAGCTGAGATGAAAAAGGTCATCAAAAAAGGCGACAGGCTGGAGCGCTTCACAATGTCAAGAGAAGACGCCATCGCCATGTACAGGGAAAAGGACGAGCCGTACAAGATCGAGCTCATCGAAGACCTGCCTGAAGGAGAGGAAATCTCATTCTACAAGCAGGGCGACTTCACGGAGCTCTGCGCGGGACCGCACCTCATGAGCACAAGACCTATTAAGGCCTTTGCGCTGACTTCAAGCTCCGGCGCTTACTGGAGAGGCGACGAGAAGAACAAGATGCTCACGAGAATCTACGGCACGGCTTACACGAAGAAAGACGAGCTGAAGGAATATCTGGAGTACCTGGCAGACATCAAGAACCGCGACCACAACAAGCTTGGCCGCGAGATGGAACTGTTCACCACCGTGGATGTAGTCGGTCAGGGACTGCCGCTCTTCATGCCGAAGGGCACCAAAATCATACAGAAGATGCAGCGCTGGATCGAGGATCTGGAGGAGTATGAATGGGGTTACGTGCGCACCCGCACGCCGCTCATGGCCAAGTCCACCCTCTACAAGATCTCAGACCACTGGTACCACTACAGGGACGGCATGTTCCTGCTCGGATATGACAACATGGACGATATCATGGCTGCTGAAGACAGATCCGATGAGATCCGCGGCGTTCAGGACCTGAACCTGATCGAGCACGACGCGGATGCTGATGTCATGGCCCTTCGTCCGATGACCTGTCCGTTCCAGTACTATGTCTACAAGGCACGCCAGAAGAGCTACCGCGACCTGCCTTATCGCATGGGCGAGACTTCAACTCTCTTCAGAAACGAACAGGCCGGTGAAATGCACGGACTTACCAGAGTGCGCCAGTTCACCATCTCAGAGGGACATCTGGTCTGCACACCGGAACAGATCAACCAGGAATTCAAGGACTGCGTACGTCTGGCTAAATACTGCCTGACGACACTGGGTCTCGAAAACGACGTTACATACCGCATGTCCAAGTGGGATCCCGCGGACGCCGACCACTACCTCGGAACAGCCGAAGAGTGGGACAAGGTTCAGAACATGATGCGTGAAATTCTGGACGATATCGGTCTGGACTACGTGGAAGCCGACGGCGAAGCCGCATTCTACGGTCCTAAACTCGATATTCAGGCGAAGAACGTATACGGCAAGGAAGACACGATGATCACAATCCAGCTCGACATGTTCCTGGCCGAACGTTACGACATGTACTACATCGACAGCGAAGGACAGAAAGCGCGTCCGTACATCATCCACCGCACGTCC
>JAFRCM010000087.1 GCA_017404365.1 Bacillota bacterium | reverse complement strand
CAGGCCATTCAGTTTACCGGCGAGGACATGGGAAGCGACAGGGTCATGTTCCAGTGGCTTCTGTATATCATAGTGGCTGTTCTTGCCTTTGCCTTTGCAATAACCACCAGAAACACCATCGAGCAGGAAGCGAAGACCATAGGCACATTGCGCGCGTCAGGTTATACGAGGTGGGAGCTTATTGTTCATTACATCACACTTCCGACCCTCGTTACGCTCGCGGCGGCACTCATCGGAAACGTGTTGGGATACACCGCTTTTAAAGCGCCGATGGCATCAATGTACTACCATTCATATTCGCTTCCGACCTACACGACAATCTGGAGCGCGGACGCCTTCGTCAAGACGACGCTGGTTCCGTGCCTGCTGGTTATCGCTGTCGAATTGTTCGTCGTCGGACGCGCGTTATCCCTCTCTCCGCTGCAGTTCTTGCGGAGAGACCTGAAGCGGCGCAAACAGAGCAGGGCGGTGCGTCTTCCGGATATCAGCTTCCCGAAACGGTTTCTCCTGCGCGTGCTGCTGCAGAATAAATCCACATACGCCGTACTCTTCGCGGGCATTTTCTTCGCCAGCTTCATATTCCTGTTCGGTTCGCTCTTCGCGCCGCTTTTGCAGAACTTCAAAGCTAATGTACAGGAATCGAAGATATGCGATTACCAGTACGTCCTGAAGGAAGAGGTTGAAACGGATGATCCGGAAGCTGAGAAGTACGCCGTCTATACTCTCGAGAACGAGCGCGGTGAAAAGATCACCGTATACGGCGTCGAGGCGGATTCGAAGTATGTGGACATGAAGGAAATAGGCGCGGCTTCCGGGAGCGGGGTAATCGCCTCAGACGGGTATATTGAAAAATACGGCCTCAAGGAAGGCGAGGAGATCACACTCAAGGAGGAGTTCAACAGCGACCGTTATTACTTCAAAATCAGAGGCGAGTACTATTATCCGGCAACGCTGTGCATCTTCATGACCCGCGACCGGTTCAACGAGATATTCGGCATGGATGATGGTTATTTCAGCGGGTACTTCAGCGACAGGGAACTCACCGACATTGATGAAACGGATATAGCAACCATCATAACGGAAAAGGATCTGACGGTTATGGCGAATCAGCTGGAGGACTCCATGGGACTGGTGTTCAGGATGTTCCTCGCGTTCTCAGTCGTCATCTTCCTGCTCATGATCTACCTTCTCGCAAGGCTCATCACGGAGCGGAACACATACGCAATCTCCATGCTCAAGATTCTCGGCTATACAGACCGTGAGGCAGGACGGCTTTACAACAGCGCGACGCTTGTGATGACCGTGATTTCGTTTATTCTGTCCGGCGTGCTCGGCATCGCGGGCATCAAGATCATATACTACATAATGATGAAAGCCTTCTCGGGCTGGCTGACTTTCTACGTGGCGCCATGGGGAGTGCCGCTGCTCATTGTGACGGGCGTCCTCTGTTACTTCCTGGTCAATTTCATCATCATGCGGCGGATCCGCAGGATTCCGATGGCGGACGCTTTGAAAGATGTGGAATAAAGGGCCGAAACGGCCCTTTTTTTATTGCCTTGCATGCGCATATAGTGCTATGATTATTCATGTATTAAAGCGTTAAAAATATCAATTCATATACACGAAAGAAGGTGCAGATTATGAAAGTAGGAATCGTAGGATACGGTAACCTGGGCAGAGGCGTTGAGGCGGCCGTGGAGCTTGCCGGTGACATGGAACTGGCCGCGGTTTTCACAAGGAGAGATCCGGAGACAGTGGAAATCGCAACGGACGCGCCAGTGCTTCCGATGGAAAAGCTGGACGAGATGGCAGACGACATCGACGTCATGATCCTGTGTGGAGGAAGCGCGACGGATCTTCCTGAGATGACGCCGCAGATCGCGGCAAAGTGCAACGTGGTCGACAGCTTCGACACGCACGCCAACATACCGCAGCATCTGGCAGCGGTGGACGCAGCCGCAAAGGCAGCAGGAAAGGTTGGAATCATATCTGTAGGCTGGGATCCGGGCCTTTTCTCAGTGGCAAGACTGTACGCAAACGCAGCTCTTCCTTCAGGCAATGACTACACATTCTGGGGAAGAGGAGTAAGCCAGGGGCACTCAGACGCGATCAGGAGAATCGACGGCGTTGTGGACGCGCGTCAGTACACAGTACCTGTTCAGGCTGCTGTCGACAGCGTGAGAAAAGGGGAGAACCCTGAGCTCACCACACGGGACAAGCACACGAGAGAGTGCTTCGTAGTTGCCGAAGAAGGCGCAGACAAGGCGGCTATCGAAGAGGCCATAGTTACGATGCCGAACTACTTCGCCGATTATGACACTACTGTAACGTTCATCACGCAGGAAGAGATGGACAGGGATCATACAGGTCTTCCGCACGGCGGAAGCGTTCTCAGAAGCGGCGTGACCGGCATTGACGGAGAGTATCTGGATACGATCGAGTTTACGCTCAATCTTGAGTCAAATCCTTACTTCACAGGAAGCGTCCTGACGGCAGTCGCAAGGGCGGCAGTCAGAATGGCTGCGGAAGGCGTGACAGGAGGCAGGACCATATTCGACATCCCACCGTGTTATCTGTCTGAGACTCCGCGCGAAGAGCTCATAGCGCACATGCTGTAAATACGAAGCAAAAAAGTAAGGCCCCTTTCGAGGGGCCTTTTTCAATTGACGAAAAATGCGCAAACCCTTGGTACTGCTGGGGTCAGAGGCGTTTCGCGCAACGCGGCGGAAAAAGCTGAATGTGACATATGAGGGTATGTGTCCAAGTAAAACCGTGAGTTTTTGCGTCTAAAACAGCAAACTAGTTACGAAACAGGGGTTGAACATAAGCAAACTAAGCATTAAAATATAATTGTCCATAAGAGCTGTGAAAACAGCAAAACACCTAAACTTATACATTTGAATATATTCGGAAAAGAGGGATATTCATGAGAAACTTTTTCAGATCGGTCTACAGAAGTCTGTCAGACTGCGCAGAAATGATCGACATCGTAGTTTCTAAAGGCAATTTATAAACAAATATGGTTCATATTTTTTTCGGCAGCGCAGGTCGCTGCTGTTTTTTGTTGTCGGCAGGGCGGCCACTATGGTAAAATCGTGGCATAGGATAACAGATAAATGTAATCATAGTAACGGAGGGTTCAGATTATGAAGAGAGTATTGACAGCAACAGTTGCATTGACCATGTCAATTCTGATGCTGTTCGCCTTCACCGCATGCGGTGGCGGGGCAGCCCAGGAGACTCCGGAAGATCAGGCGGTAGCAGCTCTGGACACGACATTGGCAGCACTCAAGTCGGCTGACAAGGAAGCTATTGAGGAGCTGAGCGGGGGCGAGGATGCCTTCGGCGACGCAGTTGATCAGCTGGGTTCAGAAGAAGACGTCGGTGCAATCCTTAAGTGCATGTTTGGAAATTTTGATTACAAACTCGGAACGCCTGAAAAGGTTGATGATTCGAACATCAATGTACCTGCGACAGTATCCAACGCGGATATGAACAAGGCGGTCAACACATGGTTCTCAGATCTCATGTCTTACGCGATGAGCAATCCTGAAATTGCCAACGATGAAGCAGCGCTTCAGGCAAAGACAATAGAAATGCTGCAGGGTGCAATCGATAAGACCGCGGAAGCTGAAGACGGAATAGTGTCCGAGGACGTAGTATTCCCAATGACTCTGATCGACGGAAAGTGGGAGATCAGCGATACTATCGATGACAGCGTACTCGATGCGATTCTTGGTGGATTCATGACAGCCATCGAGAATCTAGGTGCCACTGGTCAGTAAACAATAATCTCGATTTGAAAAAGCAGCCCTTTATCGGGCTGCTTTTTTGTTGTCTATATGTGCGGCCTGACAGCCGCGGCATGTCATCCTTTTCTTGTGATGAGAAGAATCTCGGGCGGGTCGTTCTTCTGATTCGGCATGCTGATGTACGCGCAGTGCCATTTGGCGGCATCGAGCTCTTCGGCGAACTCCAGCAGAGCCGCTTTTTCTTTTCTCCCCTCGGGATGGCCGCTGTACATGGTGATGCATACCAGCCCGTCACTGCAAATCAGTTCCATTGCGTCCCGCACAGCCTTAATTGTCGTTTCCGTCTTTGTCGTAATATGCTTGTCGCCGCCCGGCAGATAGCCTAGGTTGAAGACGACAGCAGTCAGCGGACGCGCAGTTTCCTGTGCTTCCGCACCTGCTTCATTTCGGAAAAACTCACACAGGTTTTCATGGGCCAGCTGCCGCACGATTATACGGCATCCGGTCAAACCATCGTCTGCCGGGATGCCTTTGCCTGAATCTGCGAGGCGGTCTCCGTAGCCGTTCTCTTCGAGCAGCCGTATGGTCTCTTGAACAGCGGCCTCCTGCGCATCAAAAGCGTAAAGCTGCGCCGGGTTCATGGCGGCGAGAGCCAGAGTGTCTTTGCCGTTTCCGCTAGTCGCGTCAACCAACACATCGCCCGGGTTCACGTACGCGCTCACGATGTGCATCGCGAGTTCAGTTGTCTGTCTGATAATGGTCCCCATGTTGTTTCTCCAAGTTCACCACGTCCAAATCATATACAAAACCGCAGTAAGTGTCAAAGAGAAAACAAAATT
>JAFRCM010000086.1 GCA_017404365.1 Bacillota bacterium | reverse complement strand
GGAGTGTCGTAGTAATTGTCGACGCTTGGCTCCGTGTTGGAGGTACCGCCTGCGTCACTTGACGACGGTTCCTGCCCGTCGTAGCTGCTTGTTCCTGAAACGTCAGGATCCTTCTTAGGCTGCGTTCCCTCAGTATAATACTCACCGTCAACCTTGACTACGGAATATGGCATCTCTGAGAACTTTTCTTCCGGAAGTCCGCTGCACACGCTGGTCATTATCTTGGACCAGAATGCGGCTGCTGCCGAAGAGTAATTCGCCAGCGCAATGTTCACATCGCTGCCCATCCAGAGCGCCATGCTGTATTTCGGTGTGAATCCTGAGAACCATACGTCGAACTGTGAAGACGTGGTTCCGGTCTTTCCGGCGACATCCGGCCCTTCAACTTTGGCGTTCTGTCCGGTACCCTTTTCAACCGCCGACTTTAGTATGTCTGTCATGATCCAGGCTACTGAATCGTCATATATTCTCTCTTCCTCGGCCTCGTTTTCGACCAGGACCTCTCCGTTGCTGTCGATAATGCTCGTGTAGAAACGAGGCTTCGTATAAACTCCGCCGTTGGCGATAGTCTCATAGGCAGCTGTCATTTCAAGCGGGCTTATTCCCTTGGTCATGCCGCCGAGGGCAAGGGCGTCGTGCATGTCTGATGTTCCGCCCTCTTCAACTATGCTCGTGATGCCGTTCTTCTTGAGCATTTCAACCGAATACTCCGTCCCGATCTGTCTGAAGACTTTGACCGCGACTACGTTGACCGACTGCTGAACAGCTTCTCTGAATGTCATCGGACCCTTGAATCCTCCGTAGGAATTTCTCGGCCATATCCTGCCGTCCAGTTTGAGCGCTTCGTCGTCTATGATGCTGCCGGCTGTTATGTAATCTCCCCACTTGTCGCCGCCTGACGGCTTGAGGTTGAGCTTCTCACCATCTCTGACCGCGTCGGCGCTCTTCTGAAGAGCCGGCGCGTATACGGCGATCGGCTTTATGGATGATCCAGGCTGCCGAGGGCTGGTGGCTCTGTTGTAAAGCTTCTTGCCTTTTGCGCCTCTGCCTCCGGTCATTGCCAGAACGCATCCGGTATCGTTGTCTATTATTACAGCTGCTGCCTGAGGCTGACGCATCTTCTGGCCGGCTTTGTAATCCTCAGGGTCAACCTTGAGGCTGTCCCCGTCCTTCTCGAAGAAGTCAGGGAAGTCCTTTGTGAACTCCGCCGATACGACGCAGTTGCCGTCATCGTCGAAGCTCGTGTAGCCTGCCGGAATGAGAAGACTGCCGCCTTCCAGGAAGTAAAGGCCGTCATCATTCTGCTGATATACTCCCTTGAAATCAGCGCCGACATATTCGGAATCTCCGGACTGCACCTTGTAGAAGTCCAGCTTCCTGCCTTTGTACAGCTTTATCTGTCCGCTGTCGTCTTTTGAATAATCGTCTTTGCTCAGCTTGAACCTGTCATCATCGTCAAAGAACTTGCTGTATGGACGCATTAGAACTTCGCCCGAAGATGAGATGATGTTCCCGCTTGAGTCTTTGTTTATGTGACTGATCGCAGCGTAATTGGAATTCTTGTTTATCTCCTTGTCGAGCTTATCCTGCACCCCTCTGTCGAGGCATGTATAGATCTCATATCCCTGGGTGTAGATCATGGTGCGGGCGTCTTCTTCCGTGATGTTGAACTGTTCGGCTACATCTTCTACCGCTTCATCTATTGCGCAGTCAATGTAATAGGAATAACCTGCGGGCTGCTCTTCCGAATTCAGGTTGATATGGCCTTCCAGCGAATCCGCAAGAGTCGCCTCCTTCTGCTCCGCGGTTATGTGCCCCGCCGCCTCCATGTTTGAAAGGATGATCTTTCTTCTGTCTTCTGACGCTCCGCCGTTATACAGATAGAGAACGCCGTTGCCCTTTTCAATTACCGGGAGTTCGGTTTCCGAACCGGAGTAGTCCGCCCTTACGAGAGCATATGTGTCAGGAGACTGCGGAAGTGCCGCCAGGGCAACGCACTCGGTGAGATCCAGGTCCTTCGGCTCTTTGCCAAAGTAAGTTTCCGACGCCGCGGCTATTCCGTATGAATTGAAGCCGAAGTAAACGGCGTTGAGATATGTTTCAAGAATCTGTTTCTTTGAAAGTTCCTCTTCTATTATCTTCGTGTAATACGCTTCCAGAATCTTTCGCTCCATCGTTCTCTCCGACATTGTTTCGGAAAGATAGATGTTCCTGGCAAGCTGCTGGGTTATGGTGGAAGTTCCGGAAATCTGGCCGCCGCCAAAGATCTTTTCCTTGACCGCGCCGAACATTCTGACGTAGTTGAAGCCTTTGTGCTCCCAGAATGTCTTGTCTTCCGTATCGACAATCGCGTTGATAAGATCCGTCGGGATTTCGCCGTACTCTATGATCGTTCTGTTTCCGCCGGTCAGATAGAGAGCGTCCAGCTCTTTCCCTTCTCCGTCGTAAATAGTCGTCTTCTGGTATATGAGAGAATAGATGTCATCAGGATGGATGTCCTTTATCGCATTCTCCTCGATGACTTTGTTCGCATAATAAGCAAAGGCTCCGGCCGCGCTCAGAACCATCAGAACCAAAATAAAGAAGATGAGCAGAATAATCCCTAACTTCCCCTTTTTCTTTCTCTTTTTACGTGCCATCTTACCTCCTTGCACACCTCCCCTATATAATAGTATTATCTCCTCTTCTTGTGAAGATTTGATGACGAATATTTCAGTTTTTTTCGTGCGTATTTTTGATTAAAGACAAGAAAAAAGGACCCGATGTGGATCCTTTTGCCTTTGCATTAATTTCTTAACGCTTCGAGAACTGGCTTGCTCTACGAGCCTTCTTGAGTCCGTACTTCTTTCTTTCCTTCATACGGGAATCTCTTGTAAGGAAGCCCGCTTCCTTGAGAGCCGGTCTGTAGGCCTCTCTGTCAGCTTCACAAAGAGCTCTTGAGATGCCGTGTCTCAGCGCGCCCGCCTGTCCGGTGTAGCCGCCGCCCTCAACTGTGGCGATGACGTCGAACTTGCCTTCGCATCCTGCGATTTCGAACGGTCTTCTTACCTCTCTCTTAACGATGTCGAGAGCGAGATATTCGTCCAGAGGCTTTTTGTTTACGGTGATGTTTCCGGAGCCAGGAACGAGTCTTACTCTGGCTACTGATGATTTTCTTCTACCTGTTCCGTAGTACTGTGTCTTTGCCATTTTCAGATCCTCCCTTCCTACTTAATATCCAGAACTTCCGGCTTCTGAGCTGCGTGGTTGTGCTCAGGGCCTGCGTAAACCTTTAACTTCTTGTACATCTGTCTGCCGAGCTTGCCGTTTGGCATCATGCCTTTAACAGCGTGTCTTACAGCTTCGGTAGGATGCTTAGCCATCATGTCTTCGAAGTTCGTCTCCTTGAGTCCGCCCGGATAACCGGAGTGTCTCTTGTAGATCTTCTCCTGTCTCTTCTTGCCTGTTACTGCTACCTTCTCGGCATTGATTACGATTACGTAATCACCGCAGTCAACATGAGGAGTGTACGTTGGCTTGTTCTTTCCTCTGAGAATCGCGGCGATCTGTGATGCCATTCTTCCCAGGTTCTTGCCGTCAGCGTCGATTACGTACCACTTACGTTCAACCTCCGCCGGCTTCGCGATGAATGATTTTGTTGACATTTCGTCTTCCTTTCTGCCTACTGGGTTGAGTCATGGCCTGCCTGCGCAAGCCCTCTTCTCAACTGGTTCGGTCCTGCCTACTCGGTTGCCTTTGCCTGCCGCGTTTCCGCAGCCTGCAACGCCAACTGTTTCGGCGACTAAAAAATATCTTCTAGCGTGCTCGCTGCCGGACCCTGTTGCCTTTGCCCGCTAATGCGGTCTCTGGCGATCCTGCTCGCACGAAAACCGCGCCGCTGTCGCGACACGAAGTAAGTATACTCGCAACAGGAGAAAGTGTCAACACAAATCGAAGGAAGTGCTGCCGAAACTGTGGTTCTGATTCCGACATACTGAACAGCTGCAACAAAAAAAGCGGTCCCGCAAGGGACCGCCGTGTGTATTGGCGTTAGTGTCGTTTGCCGCCTTCGGCAACGTTCGATCTTGTTTCGGCTTTCGCCAGCATGAGCTTGGCGTTCTGCATTTCTGCCGACTCTTCATCGACGTCAGGATGCTTGCCCAGCCAGTCTTCGACTTTGGCCTTCTCGCTCAGAACTCGTTCCATGTCAATATCCTCGGACCATTCAACGGCATCTGTATAGATGACGATGCTGTCCTTGACATCTATGAAGCCGCCTGCTACTGCGGCAACACGGAACTCATTTTTGCCGGCTCCCTTTTCCTGGATCCAGAGCTCGCCAACATCGAGGAGCTTGCACGCCCAGACATGGCCTGCCATGAATCCCTCATCACCGTCCAGTGTTGTTACAATAACGAGTTCGACCTCGCCGCGGTAGAACAGCTTTGACGGTGTTATTACTTCTAATCTTACGCTGTTTGCCATTTTTCAAACCTTCCGCTTCAAACTATGCGAATCAACTATGCGCTCTTGCTTTTGCTCTTCTCGTACTTCTCGACGACTTCGTCTATGCTGCCTGCGAACAGGAACATCTGCTCAGGAATTTCGTCGTGCTGTCCTTCGAGAATCTCCTTGAAGCTGCGCACTGTTTCCTTGATCGGTACGTACTTTCCTTCCATGCCTGTGAACTGCTCCGCTACGCTGAACGGCTGTGACAGGAATCTCTGGATCTTACGAGCGCGGTTTACGATGAGCTTGTCATCGTCACCCAGCTCATCCATGCCCAGGATCGCGATGATGTCCTGCAGTTCCTTGTATCTCTGCAGTACTTCCTGTACTCCACGGGCGGTGTTGTAGTGGTCCTCACCGAGAATCAGCGGATCCATGATTCTGGATGTCGATTCAAGCGGGTCTACTGCCGGATAGATACCGAGCTCTGTGATCGCTCTGGAAAGTACGGTCGTAGCATCCAGGTGGGCAAATGTCGTTGCCGGCGCCGGGTCGGTCAGGTCGTCCGCCGGTACGTATACTGCCTGTACTGATGTGATGGAACCCTTCTTGGTCGAGGTGATTCTCTCCTGCAGGGCACCCATCTCAGTTGCCAGTGTTGGCTGATAACCTACGGCTGAAGGTACACGTCCGAGCAGCGCGGATACTTCGGAACCTGCCTGAGTAAATCTGAAGATGTTGTCTATGAAGAGCAGTACGTCCTGCTTTTCTTCATCTCTGAAGTACTCAGCCATTGTGAGGCCCGTAAGACCTACTCTCATTCTTGCTCCAGGCGGCTCGTTCATCTGTCCGAATACCATGGCTGTCTTTTCTATTACACCCGACTCGATCATTTCGTAGTACAGGTCGTTACCTTCTCTTGTTCTTTCGCCTACGCCGGCGAATACGGAGATGCCGCCGTGCTCTTTCGCGATGTTGCTGATAAGCTCCTGAATAAGTACTGTCTTGCCTACTCCTGCTCCTCCGAACAGACCTACCTTACCGCCTCTGGTGTAAGGCGCGATCAGGTCGATTACCTTGATGCCTGTTTCGAAGATCTGGGCTGATGTGTCCTGTTCTTCAAATGTCGGCGCCGCTTTGTGTATCGCCGACTTCATCTCGGTTTCGATAGCAGGCTTGTCATCAATCGGCTCGCCCAGTACGTTGAACATTCTTCCCAGAACTTCCTTTCCTACTGAGATCGTGATCGGCGCTCCGGTATCGGTAGCCTCCATTCCTCTTCTGAGTCCGTCAGTTGATGAGAGGGCTACGCATCTTGCTACGTCGTCTCCCATGTGCTGGGCTACTTCCGAAACGATGGTCCTCCCTTCAAACTCTATATTGACTGCGTTCAGCAGTTCCGGCATCTCGTCCTCATTGAACTTTATGTCGATTACAGGACCGATGATCTGATGGATTTTTCCTTTGTTCATTTTCGCTCTCCTAATACTTTATGCTTTTGCAAAAGTCGTATGCTGCCCGGTTCTGCGCTTCAGCTTTTAGTTCTGCGCCTCAGAACCTGCAACGATTTCTATGATTTCGTCAGTGATTGCGGACTGTCTTGCCCTGTTGTAGTTCAGGTTCAGTGCATCCAGCATCTCTCTGGCGTTATCTGTCGCGTTCTCCATTGCCATTCTTCTAGCCGCGTGCTCACAGGTGGCTGATTCAACAACAGCAGAGTAAATCTTCGTTTCAACATATTTCGGAACAAGGTAATTGAAAACGGCTTCAACGGAAGGTTCGTATTCCACGAACTTGTTTACCGTCATGAAGTCAGGATCCTTCTCAACCTCAAACGGAAGGATGACTTCATTCTTTACCTCCTGCTCCATGGTGCTGATGAATGAGGTGTAGATCAGAACGACCTCATCGATCTCCTTGTTGTCATACATCTCGAGAATCGGCGTTGAAAGCTCCTTCGTTTCAAGGAAGGAAATGCTTTCAGGCGGCGCGAGGTATGAACTGTGGATGTCGTACCCGCGCTTTTCGAAGTACTCTTTGCCCTTGCTTCCGACTGCTACGATTACAGGCGGTTCCCAGTCAGCATCGATTTCCTTCTGCGCCTCTTTGATGATGTTGGAATTGAATCCGCCGCAGAGGCCGCGTCCGCTCGTTACTATTATGTATGCTGTCGTCTTGATCTCTCTGTTGCCCGCCAGGTACTCCTGCGGTATTTCAGATCCTGAGTTGAACAGCTCCTGTATTGTATTTGTAATGAAGTGAGAATTCTCGTTAGTCTTCTCGAATATGGCTTTGGCTTTCCTCAGCTTGCCGGCCGAGACCAGCTTCATGGAGTTGGTGATTCTCTCAGTACTGGTGACAGACTTTATTCGCCTTTTGATGTCCTGTATGGACTCTGTAGCCATAAGTCACACCTCCTCTATTCGCTGTCCTCTGCAGCCTCTTCCGCGACTTCCTCAACGACACCCGGCTCAATGATGTTTACACCGATGGTGCGGAGATACTTCTCATTGAACTTCTCGATTGCGGACTTGAGGGTCTCTTCTGTTTTCTCTATAATCTTGCCTTCTGCCTTGATGCTGCGGCCAACCTCAGGATAGGTTGATGTCATGTACTCAAGGAACTCTGTCTCGTAATCCTTGACGTTCGCGACTCCGACCTTCTCAAGATAATGATTGATTGCAGCGTAAATAATCATTACCTGATTCTCTACAGGCAAAGGCTTGTACTGCGGCTGCTTCAGCACTTCCATGAGGATTTCGCCGTGATCCAGTCTCTTCTTCGTCTCTGCGTCGATATCAGATCCGAACTGTGAGAAGGATGCCAGCTCTCTGTACTGAGCCAGCTCCAGCTTGATGCTGGAAGCTACCTGCTTCATCGCCTTGATCTGAGCGTTACCTCCTACTCTGGATACGGAGATACCTGCGTTAACCGCCGGTCTCTGTCCGGAGAAGAACAGCTCTGATTCGAGGTAGATCTGTCCGTCTGTAATGGATATTACGTTTGTCGGGATGTACGCTGATACGTCTCCTGCCTGCGTTTCGATGATAGGCAGCGCGGTCAGTGATCCGCCGCCCTCTTCGTCTGAAAGCTTCGCGGCTCTCTCCAGAAGTCTGGAGTGCAGGTAGAATACGTCGCCGGGATACGCTTCACGTCCAGGCGGTCTTCTGAGCAGCAGTGACATTGCTCTGTACGCCACCGCGTGCTTGGATAAGTCATCGTATATGATCAGCGCGTCTTTGCCGTTGTCTCTGAAGTACTCACCCATCGCGCATCCTGCGTATGGAGCTATGTACTGGAGAGGCGCCGCGTCTGACGCGGTAGCGCTGACGATGATCGTGTAGTCCATCGCTCCCTTGTCTTCAAGAGTCTGTGTCAGCTGGGCAACTGTTGACGCCTTCTGTCCTATAGCTACGTATATGCAGATTACGTCTTCGCCCTTCTGATTGATTATTGTATCAATGGCGATGGCTGTCTTACCGGTCTGTCTGTCGCCGATGATAAGTTCTCTCTGGCCTCTGCCGATAGGAATCATCGAGTCGATCGCCTTGATGCCTGTCTGCAGCGGCTGGTTAACGGACTTTCTCAGCAGTACGCCCGGAGCGATAGTCTCAACCGGTCTTCTCTCAGTCGCCTGAATAGGGCCTTTGCCGTCAAGAGGCATTCCCAGAGCGTTTACGACTCTGCCGATCATGGCCTCGCCAACCGGAACCTCTACTACGGTGCCTGTCGGCTTGACGATGTCGCCTTCCTTGATGTTTCTGTCAGAGCCGAGTATTACGGCACCGACGTTGTCTTCCTCAAGGTTCTGGGCCATTCCGTATGTGTCCTCTCCAAACTGCAGCAGTTCACCTGCCATGCAGTTTTCCAGACCGTATATTCTGGCGATACCGTCACCTACCTGAATAACAGTACCAAAATCGGAAACGTCCAGCTGGCTCTTATAGTTCTTTATCTGTTCTTTTATGACCGAACTGATTTCCTCAGGTCTTAAATTCATAACTTTCCTCCCTAAGATAGATTCATCTGACTTGCAAGCTCGTCAAACTTCTTCCTGTATGACGCGTCAATGATCTTGCCCTCGACAAGAACCTTGAAACCCGCCAGCAGGGTGGGATCTATTTCATTATCTAACTTAACATTCATCTGCAAAAGCTTCGAAGTCTGTTCTTCCAGCTCGGCCATTCTCTCATCGGAAAGCTTCACAACTGAGTAAACCGTTCCGTAAGAGACGCCTTCTTCCTTTTCTATGAGGCTTTTGTAGACTTTAACGATTCTTCCGAAGTTCATCGTCCTTCTCTTATCTACGAGTATGTAGAGAAAATTGAGAAGTTCTTCGCAGATTTTGCCATCAAAAATATTCTTCAGGACTTCTTTCTTCTCGTCTGCAGATACTCCAGGATAATTGATGAACTTGTGCAGGTCCGGCTCATCTTCAATGAGCTGGGCAACAGCCTGAGCTTCTTCGAGAATCTGATCCTCTATTCCTAATTCCCGGGCTGCCTCCACGAGTGCAGTCCCATATGTCAGATCAACAGCTAGTTCTGCCATTTCGCACTCCTTGCATCCTCAATTGCCTGATCAATGATAGCGTCCTGTCCGACGTTATCGATCTCTCTGCCAACGATCTGTTCAGCCGCGAGCATCGCAATAGATGCGATTTCCTTTCGCATTTCTTCCATGGCCTGAGCCTTTTCCTGCTCAATTGTTTTTTCGGCCTTTGCAATAATGTCACTCGCCTGCTGACGCGCTTCTTCAATGATGATCTGAGCCTGAGCGTCCGCCTGCTGCTTGGAAGCCTTGATTATCTCGCGGCCTTCTTCCTCGACGTTTGCTATGCGCTTGCTGTAGTTTGCCATCTTCTCATCGGCTCTCTTGTTTACAGCTTCTGCTGCGTCGATCGCATCCTGAACGGCAGCGGCTCTGTCATCCATGAATTTTTTAATCTTTTCCCAGAAGAACTTCCGAAGAATGATGTACAGGATGAATACGTTGCATAGTATCATCAGTGACGACCAGTTGAATTCAATCAATCCCTGGGTCATTTCCATGGTTGTTCCTCCTTCCTTAAATCATACGAGCAATAACTTCCGACAATCTAAAGAAGTGGATTAGCGAACAGAAGCATGATCGCGATTACCAGCGCGAATATACCAGCTGTTTCTGTAAGCGCTACACCGATAAGCATCAGCTTCAGCAGTGTGCCCTGTGCCTCCGGCTGTCTTGCCGTACTCTCTACTGTCTTACCAGCATTAAAACCGATGCCGATTCCTACGCCGGCCATGGCTATCATTGCCAGTCCTGCTCCCAGTGATGAGAAAGCAGCGATTAGTTCTGCGCCTGTAAATCCTGTCATTTCATTATCCTCCTTAAATCATTTGTTATTGATTTGATAACATTTATCTGAAACCGGATCCCTGATGCAAAAGCAACCCGATCCGGATTTCATGCTTTTGCATTAACTCTCTACCGGATGTCTGCCGTTGTCGATGAATACCATCGTCAGCATTACGAAGATATACGCCTGAAGTATAGGCTCGAACATGTCGAACCAGAAGTTCAGTATCAGCGGCCATCCTATCTGGAAGAACGGTATGATGGACTCTCTTGAGAAATCCGGATCCGCGAAGACGTTGATCAGTGCTGCGGAAGCAGTCTGCAGTCCGCTGTATACCAGCGCCATGAGAATTACACCGGCCAGAATGTTACCGAAGAGTCGGCATGCCAGCGTAACCGGGAACATACTGTCACTGATGATGTTCAGCGGCAGCATGAACGGATATGGTGATGAGAGTTCTTTGATATAGCCCTTGGCTGTCTGGGCTTTGACCGCGTTGTAGTGGATCAGTACAAAAGTTACCAGAGCCAATGGGAACGTACAGTTGAGATCGGATGTGATCGGTCTGAGATCCAGCAGCCCGAGCATGCTTCCCAGTCCGAGGAACACGATGAGTGTTCCGCAGTATGGAGCGAACTTGTCCGATATGTCGCCCATTACATCCTTAACCATCTTGTAGACAAATCCTACGAGCATTTCGCCCAGAAGCTGGGCTCCGTGCGGGACTGTCTGCATCTTGCGTGTCGCCAGGAACGCGAATAACAGTATTGCCAGACTGACTACTATGCTCCAGCATACTGTCTCACTGATAGGAACACTGCCGATTCTAAAAATAATCCGTGGTCCTAATTCCATTCGCTTTCACCTCCTTAGAGTGTCGGCCAGTCATCCTCGTCGTCGTATACACTCAGATCGTTCCATTCCTTTGGTTCGGTCCAGTCGTTGAGAGGATTCTTCTTTTTCTTGATGAACTTATACACGATGCCGTATAAGAACATGATTCCGAAGTGTATGGTTACGAAGCCTATTCCGCATCCGAAGCCGCACTGAAGGCTGGCCTTGATGCATATGAAGAATACGACTCCGTATAAAAACAGTCTCACGATGTATCCAAGCAGAATCGGTGATTTCTTCGATTCCTCCATGAGCGTCTCTCCCGTCTTCACCAGAATGATGAATCCGAGGATGGATACCGCTGTGCCGGCGGCAAGGCCGACCGGGAACATGACGCTTGGTCCTATAATGAAAAGAGATACCACTTCCGCCACAGCCGCCATGACTATGGCGTATATGATTATCTCATTCCTGAACTCTTTAAGACTGGTCACTCGCCCGTCCCTTTCTTTGTCATGAAACTGGTTTCTTAGTTAGTTATAATTATACATCATTTTGCTATGATTTCAATATCAAACCTGTCGTTATTATTATAACAAACTCAATGATGTCAAGGCGCTCAACGATTTAGCGGATTGAATTATAATAGTACTCGCCCCTGATTTCGTACTAGTTTGCTGTTTGCTGTTATCTACTTGTTTACAAGTCTTTGATAACGATATTGACCCATTTTGCGGAGAGAAAACGCACCGTAAGAATCACACCTTTTATCACCTCACCGAAGCGGACCGCCAGAACGGCGAAGTAGATAGGCCACCCCAGTTTGAGCGCGGTGATGAACGCGACCGGAACGCCGTACAGCCAGACCGGTCCGACATCCGCAAAAGCAGCAAACCTCGTATCGCCGCCGCACCTGAGAATTCCGACAACGATCGTACCATTGTAAACGTCGAGCCAGAGCAGGCAGGCATAGACAATGAATGTCTTCCAGGCCATGTCCGCTCCCGCAGGAGTGAAATTGAAAAGGCTGAGAATCGGCTTTCCGCAGATGAGGGAAAGGCCACCCATGACGATGCCGATCGCCAGCGCGAGCATCAGCAGCTTCTTTCCCATTTCATAGGCTTCTTCCTTTTTCCCTTCACCCAGCTTCTGGCCTATCATGATGAGAGCCGCGTCGCCTACGCTGAAGGCGAGCATCGAGAAGATGTTGCTTATGGTATTGCAGGCCTGATAAGCCGCGCCCGCTGTAACGCCGATTCGCGCAAAGGCAGCAACATACATAGATGTACCCAATCCCCAGAGAGTCTCATTTATGGTTGTCGGTATGGAGTTTTTGACAATTCGCTTCGCCAGTTCCCTGCTGTATCCGAAATACTCGCTGAATTCTCCTTTGATGATGTTGTTCTTCGCGAATACGAAGAACAGAAGTATCGACATCTCGACCATCCTTGAGAATACTGTTGCCACCGCCGCGCCCTGAATCTCGAGACGCGGAAGTCCGAAGTGGCCG
>JAFRCM010000085.1 GCA_017404365.1 Bacillota bacterium | reverse complement strand
ATCAGCTTCGTCGAGAAGTATTACAATCTCGATTTCATGGAAGCCATGGAGATGCTTGCCAGAGAGTATGGCATCGAACTCAAGCTGGGCGGCGGCCAGGGCAGCGGCAAGAGCAAGGAATACTACGAGATAAACAGGCTGGCAGCCAGATTCTTCTACAGAGCCCTGCGGGAACACAACAATCCGGGCTACACGTACATGAGGCGGAGAGGTATCTCTGATGAGACTCTCAACACATTCGGTATCGGCTACGCCGATGATGAGTGGACGAGCCTTACGGATCATCTCATCGGACAGGGTTACGAGCCGGAGAAGCTGGTGGAAGTCGGATTGTCATCCGAGAAGGACGGCAGATACTACGACAAGTTCAGAGGCAGGGTGATATTCCCGATAATCAATACAGGCGGCAAGGTCATAGGCTTCGGAGGAAGGATAATAGCCGAGGGCGAACCCAAGTACCTGAACTCCAGGGAATCCGCTGTTTTCCAGAAGAAGAACAATCTCTACGGCCTGAACGTCACAAAGGATTACGTGAAGAAGGAGAACAGGATAATCCTAGTCGAAGGTTACATGGACGTCATATCCCTTTATCAGGCAGGAATAAGGAACGTCTCCGCGTCACTGGGAACGGCGCTTACGGAAAATCAGGCGCGTCTGATAAAGCGTTACACATCCGATGTGATCCTGTCGTATGACGCTGACGCCGCGGGTCAAAAGGCCGCCTTGAGAGGACTGGACATACTGTACGACGAAGATCTGAGGGCCAGGGTTCTGGTCGTCACCGACGGAAAGGATCCGGACGAGTTCATAAAGGCAAAGGGCAGGGACGCCTATCTGGCGCTGGCCGACGAGGCACTGCCTTACGGGGACTACAAACTAAAAAGGGCAGAGGAACCGTACGATCTCAGCGATAATCAGCAAAAGCTGAAGTACATAAGGGACGCGCTCAGGATACTGAAGGGAATGAAGCCTGTGGAGGCCGACATGTATCTGGGCATGCTCTCCGAAAAGACAGGAATATCCGAGCAGGCAATAAGGCAGGAGTTCGAAAACGGCAAGGACGAAAACGGACGGGCTGCCTTTGGAAATGTGATCACCAGAGAGCAGAATTACCGGGAGGACATAAGCGAGGCCGAACAGCAGCTGCTGAAACTGATGCTTCTAGACAGCGATTATGTGAAGCTTCCTGACGACATCAAAGATGACGTGTTCAACGACAGGGTGAGCTCGAGTCTGTACCAGGCGATACAGGCTGAGGACAAGGGCGAAAGACCTCTGAACATGGAGCGTCTGACTGAGCAGCTGGATGTTGACGGCGCGCAGCTTCTCAGCGCTGTGACGGCGAAGATCATTCCGGGCGACAGAGAAAATGAAATATACGGGGACTGCATCAGGTTCATAAGACTCAACAAGCTGAAGAACGAAGAGGCAGGGATCAGGTCCAGACTGAGAAATCCGGATCTGAGCCGTGAGGAAATGGAAAAACTGATGCAGAGACAGATTGAGATACAGAAAAAAATAAAAGGATAGGGTGGAAAAATGGCAAAAGAGACCAAGAAGAACAAGAAAAATGAACTTGAACGTTTCAGGGAGAAAATTCTGGCAATCAAGGACGGCGATGATGTAGAAGGCGTTTCCGAAAGACAGAAACTCGAATCGATGAACGATCTGAAGAACAAGGCGTCTGATCTGGGCGTAAAGGACCTGACTTACGCTGAAATCGGTGATGTCATCGACAGCATCGGTTTTACGCCGGAGCAGATCGAGGATATCTATGAGTTCCTGAGCAGGAGCGGCATTGGAGCCATTCAGGAGAGGGAAGAACCTGACCCTGAAGAACTGAAACAGATAGACGACGAAGAGGAAGATCCTGAAATCAAGGCTCAGCTTGAGAAGGATCCAAAGGCCAAGGAAATAGATCTTGAAGCAACTATTTCAAAAACTGTTGCTGTTGACGACCCTGTAAGAATGTATCTCAAGGAAATAGGCAAGGTTCCTCTCCTCTCAGCTGAGGAAGAAGTTGAGCTGGCCAAGAGGATGGAGCAGGGAGACGAGTGGGCGAAGCAGAAGCTCTGCGAAGCAAACCTGCGTCTTGTTGTTTCCATAGCCAAGAAGTATGTAGGAAGAGGAATGCTGTTCCTCGACCTGATTCAGGAAGGAAATCTGGGCCTTATCAAAGCCGTAGACAAGTTTGACTACACCAAGGGCTACAAGTTCAGTACTTACGCCACATGGTGGATCAGACAGGCTATAACAAGATCCATAGCCGATCAGGCCAGAACCATCAGAATACCTGTACACATGGTTGAGACCATCAATAAGCTGATAAGAGTATCACGCCAGCTTCTGCAGGAGAACGGCCGCGAGCCGACCCCGGATGAGATAGCTGAGGAAATGGGAATCACAGTTGAGAAGGTAAGAGAGATCCTCAAGATCGCTCAGGAGCCGGTATCTCTGGAAACTCCTATCGGCGAGGAAGAAGACAGCCATCTTGGAGACTTCATCCCTGACGAAGACGCTCCGGCGCCTGCCGAGGCGGCAGCCTTCAGCATGCTCAAGGAGCAGCTGGTTGAAGTTCTGAACACTCTGACCGAGAGGGAGCAGAAGGTTCTGAAGCTGAGATTCGGACTTGAAGACGGACGCGCCAGAACGCTGGAGGAAGTCGGCAAGGAATTCGATGTAACACGTGAGAGAATCAGACAGATCGAAGCCAAGGCGCTTCGTAAGCTGAGACATCCGACCAGAAGCAAGAAGCTCAAGGATTATCTGGAGTAGCATGAACGGACTTACTGACAGACTGCAGATGATTGCAGACGAAATACAGCAGGGCGAAACCATGGCCGATATAGGTACCGACCATGGTTTTTTGCCTTTGCATCTGTGGGAGAACGGTATTTCGCCGTCGGTGATCATGTGCGATGTGAGTGAGCCTTCTCTCGCAAAGGCAAAGGCGGCGGCCGGCGCGTATCAGTTCGGCCATGAACTTGATTTCAGAGCCGGCGACGGACTGCAGGTACTCTCCGCCGGTGAAGTTGATGACATAGTCATCGCGGGCATGGGCGGCTTGCTGATCCGTGACATCATGTCCTTTGATCTGGAGAAAACCTGTTCATTCAGGAAATTCGTTCTCCAGCCGAGGAACAACTCGGGACTGCTCAGATACTGGCTTGCTTCCCGCAACTTTGATATTGCGAAAAACCAGCTCGTGAGGGAGGGAAAGTTCATTTGCGAGATAATTACGGCCAAACCGCCGAAAAGCGCGGAAATCGCCGTTTTGGGGCCTTCTGAGCCTCTGCCTGACGCGGGAGAGGCATGCTGGGAACTGCCGGAGGACATGTTCGGGATCCAGCCTGAGCTGGCGTCTGAATACGCTCAGGTCAAGCTGGGCATCGAGGAGAAGATACTTGAGGGAATCCTTCGCAGCTGCAACGTAGAAGAGGCGGATATTAACACAGTCAGAAAACGCATAGATTATTTCAGGAGACATGCTTATGAAATATAGAGAATTCATTGAACTCATGGAGGAGATCGCTCCGACAGAAGATTACAGGGAAATCGACAATTCCGGTCCGCAGATCGTAAGCGGTGCCGAGGATGTCAGAAAGGTGCTCGTTTGTCTCGAAATCAACATGGATGTGATCAGGGAGGCGGAAGAGAAGGGCGCCGATGTGATTCTGACCCATCATCCGCTGATTTTCACGCCGGAGGAGTGCATCGACAGCGGCGATTTTCCAGGCAGATACATTTACGAGTGCATAAGGAGAGGCATCAGTGTGTATTCGGCGCATCTGTCCTTTGATTTCGCTCCAAAAGGAAACAATACCTATCTGGCATTTCTGCTTGGCCTGACCTACGTTGATGAGGGCTCAGTTGATTGTGAATACAGAGGACGTTTTGAGGAGCCTGTTTCTTTTGATGAGGCAGTTAGTCTTGTCGAGAAGGCTCTGGATCTTCCGGCGAACTACGTCAGGTGCGTCGACGGAGGGAAGGAGAAAATCAGGACAGTCGGCCTTTGCACGGGAGCGGGAGGCAGCTACATACCCGGCGCTGTGAAAAACGGATGCGATCTGTTCGTGACAGGCGATCTGAAGTTTCATGAGGCCCAGTACGCGAAAGCGGCAGGCATCTCCGTCATAGACGCGGGACATTACGGCACCGAGAAGATATTTGTCGAAAACATGGCTCACCAGATATATTCAAAGGCAGCCCAGAAGGGCCTTGACATAGATGTTATAATGGCTGAGGCGAACACAAATCCATACACTTTGTAAATTTCACATTGGCCTGGGTAAGACAGACAATCGCGCGCCGCGCATGCGGTGTGAGGAAAGTCCGGGCTCCGCAGGGCGAGGATGCCGGATAACGTCCGGCGTAGGTAACTATAGGGAAAGTGCAACAGAAACATACCGCCGCTTCAAGCGGTAAGGGTGAAATCGTGAGGTAAGAGCTCACGGGGGTGCATGGTAACATGCGTCTCGTGTAAACCCCATCCGGAGCAAGACCAAATGGGCGTACGGCGCATGCCGGGCAGTTGCCCGCTGCCGCCCGGAGGTAGGTCGCTGGAGCATGCCGGCAACGGTATGTCGAGATAGATGATTGTCAGATACAGAACCCGGCTTACGTCTTGCCCGGGTCATAAAGTGATAAGCAAAAAATATTCAAAAAAACATCTTGAATTTATTAATTCATAATGTATAATAAAGAAGTCGTGCGGATATGGCGGAACTGGCAGACGCGCACGGTTCAGGTCCGTGTCGGAGCAATTCGGTGGAGGTTCGAATCCTCTTATCCGCACCAAAAAGACGACTGATTGTCAGTCGTCTTTTTTCTTGTCCTTATTAATGTGTCAACAGACGTGACTATTCCTTAAGCTCTGAAGTGCAGTGCGGGCATCTTGTAGCCTTGATAGGAATCTCCTGCAGGCAGAAAAGGCACTCCTTTGTCGTCGGCTCTTCTTCCTCTTCTTTCTTTGTGAGAGAGGCGGCCTTGTTCATGGCCTTGATGATGCAGAACAGCACCAGAGCGACGATTACAAAGTTTACAATGGCCATGATGAACGCGCCGTACTGGAGTTCTACGCCGTTGACTGTTGCAACCAGATGGTTGAAGTCGACTTTTACGAACATGCCGATGATCGGTGAGATGATATTATCGACCAGGGCTGTTACGATGGCAGTGAAGGCAGCGCCTATGATGATGCCTATCGCCATGTCCATTACATTGCCGCGGAGGGCAAACTCTTTGAATTCACTGATAAAACTCTTCATTTCAGGTCTCCTTTGTATAAAAAATATTATTAAAAATCCGTAGACATTATAACACAAAAAACCGTCAAGAGTGACGGCATCTTATTAATATTGCTTAATCTGGAGTATTATAGTACAATTATTTTAATAAAATTTGGGCAAAGGCAGGAGCAACTGATGATAATAACAAAGAGAAGCGACTACGCTTTGAGAGTATGCAGAGCTCTTAAGGACGGCAAGACTCACAGCGTAAGAGAGATATGCGAGGCGGAGGATATTCCCAAAGCGTTCGCATACAAGATCATAAGGGAACTCGAGCAGAGCGGCATTGTCAATTCCGAGAGAGGAAAAGAGGGCGGATACTATCTGAACAGGAAACTCGAGAATCTGACTGTATACGACATAGTCAGCGTAACGGAAGAAGACCTGGCGATTGTGCACTGTATGAAAGAGGACTGCGGGAGGAATACTGACGATATCCCGTGCAGAATGCATGTAGAGCTTGAACGCATCCAGCAGATGCTCGAAAAGGAGCTAAGGGACAAGCCGATTTCGGACATAATCGGCTGAGATCATTCTGAGAGCTTTCTGATTGCCTCTTTCATGTCAGCGGGCAGAGGGGCTTCAAACTCGACAGGTTCCTTGGTGATAGGATGAATGAGCGATAGTTTCGCCGCGTGGAGCGCCTGACGTCCGATGACATCAGGGTCGTCTCCTCCGTACAGAGTATCGCCTGTAACAGGATGACCGGTGTAAGACATGTGGACTCTGATCTGATGGGTCCTGCCGGTCTCAAGAAGCAGCTCAACAAGGGTGTGACCCTTGAGATGCTCAATAACTTCATAATGAGTAACTGAAGGGGCGCCGTCTGACATGACGCCTCTTCTTACGTCTTCGGGATCAGGTCTTCCTATGGGAAGGCTGATTGTGCCGGTTCTGGCTTCAAGGGTGCCGTTTACAATTGCGATGTATTTCTTATGGATGCTGCCGCTTCGCATCTGGTCCGTGATGTGGTTCTGGCAGTACGCGTTCTTCGCTACGAGAAGAAGACCGGACGTATCTCTGTCCAGTCTGTTCACGAAACGTATCTTGAAGACACGCCCCGTTTTTTCCATGTAATTTGAGAGAGCATTTGCGCAGGTGCCGGACGGGTGGCCCTTGGTAGGGTGCACGACTATGCCGGGCTGCTTGTTGATGACCAGAATATCGTCATCTTCAAAAACAATATCGACAGGTATGTCTTCAGGAGGAAAGTTGCTGTGTTCATCGGGAAGAGTGATGCTTATCACATCACCTTCGCGGACTTTGTGCCAGCCTTCGGTAGGTTCCCCGTTCTTCATGGTCAGCTTCTGACGCTTGATCCTGTTTCTCAGACGCGCAGAAAAATCGAAGTACTGCCTTGTGATCTGGCGAACTTCCATCCCGTCATCTTCACTTGTGACTGTGTGCCTGAACTGAGTCATTAAAGGAACTTGTCTTTTACTTTACTCCAGAAGTCGTAATCGCTGAATCTGATGAGGTTAACGGACTTATCCGATATCTTGATTTCTATCTCTTTCAGATGGGAATAACCTGTTTCTATGCCGTCGGTAGTGATGTAGATCACCTTATCCGATTTCTCCGGAACAATGCCCAGTGTCAGATCAGAAGGGAGAAGTATGCTCGATGTGAAGGATCTGAAAGCTGTTGTGTTCATCGGAGCGATAGGAGTGACCTGAAGCAGGTTCAGCCTCGGGTCTACGATCGACCCGCCAACTGAGTAATTGTACGCGGTGCTTCCGGCGGATGTGGCGACCATGATGCCGTCTCCGCTGAATCTTTCGATAGGTTTGCCGCCTATGGAAAGGTCGAAGTGGATGGAGTAGGAATTGCTGCCGGTTATGGCTATCTCATTGAGACCCGTATGAGTGTAGGTTATCCCGTCCTCGTCCGTAGCTGTTCCCATAACTGTTCCGAGCTTCTGGATAGTGTAGTTTCCGCGCTCGTAATCTGCTATGAACTGATCGAAGTCCTCTGGCCATACTTCCTGAAAGAATCCCAGATGACCGGTGTTCACACCGACTATAGGGGTTTCCGGAAAGTCGCAGCGGTGCATCGTGCGCAGAAAAGCTCCGTCTCCGCCTATGCAGATCAGCAGTTCCGCTTTATCGTCATATCCTTCGGTTACCTTGTATCCGCGCGCTATGAGCTTCTTCTTGAGAAGCGATTCAACATCGGCGGAGAGTTCTGTTTCATTTGTGAATAAAGATATCAGTCCGGTTTTCATCTATCCTACCATTCCTTCGAATTCATCAAGAAGTTCATTGAACTTATCCATTGCTTTTCTTATAGGTTCAGGGCTCGACATGTCAACACCCGCGATCTTGAGAAGCTCGATAGGGTAGTCAGACTCGCCGGTACTGAGGAAGTCTATGTAATCGGCTGCCGCGGCCTTGCCTTCGGTAAGTATTCTGCTGCTTATGGCTGTGGCCGCTGAATAACCTGTAGCGTACTTGTAGACATAGAACGCGTTGTAGAAGTGCGGTATGCGCGCCCACTCGCAGCGAATTGTATCATCACGCTCGACAGCAGGTCCGTAGTACTTATCGTTAAGGGCCTGATACTGGTCACACATCCAGTCTCCTGTGAGAACCTGTCCCGCTTCAATTGCCTTGTGGGTGATGTCCTCGAATTCCGCGAACATCGTCTGCCTGAAGAGGGTGGTGCGGAACTCCTCAAGGTACATGTTGAGGAGGTACTTTCTCATGCGCGGCTCAGTCTCCTTGCTGAGAAGATAGTTCATGAGCAGGGATTCGTTGACCGTCGAGGCCGTCTCCGCCGTGAAGATTGAGTGGCTTCCGTATACGTACGGCTGGGCGTCACGAGTGTACTTCGAGTGCATGGAGTGACCCATCTCATGTATTATCGTGAAGACATCCTTCAGGGTATCGGTGTAGTTGAGCAGGATGTAAGGGTAGCTGTCATAGCATCCGAAGCTGTAGGCACCGCTTGTCTTGCCTTTGTTTTCGTAGACATCGATCCATCCCTGGCTGATGCCTTTGTTCATCTTGTTTATGTAGTCTCTTCCGAGAGGTTTCAGGGCCTCGCGCATTATGTCCAGACCTTCCTCAAATGAGATCTTTTTGTTCGGGATCTTAATGAGAGGAACATACATGTCGTACATGTACATCTTGTCAAGGCCGAGGAGCTTTTTGCGCAGCTCAACGTATCTGTGCATTGCCGGCAGATTCTCATTGACCACGCTGACCAGATTGTCGTATACAGCGCCCGGAATGTTGTCGCCGGAAAGAGCCGCCTCTCTTGATGAGGCGAATTTGCGTATCCTTGATGTGACGACATCCGTCTTAGTGTTATAGTTGTACGCGGATGAAATCGCGTTTATGAGATTCTTATAGGCGTCGTACATGGAATTGTACGCGGATTCGCGGAGTACTCGGTCCTTGGACTCCATGTGCTTTATGTATGAACCGTGGGTGACAGGGTGGCTCCTGCCTTTGCTGTCCACGGCGTCGGCGAATTTGATGTCCGCGTTGTTGAGCATGGTGAAGATGTCGTTTGTCGCTCCGGTAATTTCACCCATCTGAGCCATTACCGCCTCTTCCTTTTTGCCCAGTATGTGCTTCTTCTGACGCAGGGCGTTCAGAATGACGAATTCATAAGTCTTGAGCTTAGGATTCTCCTCGATGAATCCGAGGAGGGTGCTCCTTTTGATTGAGAGCAGTTCCGGGGTGAAGAACGAGGTTGCCGCGGAAACGTAGGCGATAACAGCCATCGCCTTGTCGGTCATTCCCTGATACAAGCTGTTTGAGTTGTCCTCGTCACGCCTCATGTGGGCGTAAACGTAGATTTTCTCCAGCTTCCTCATGATGCTGTCGCTTGCCGCAAAGGCGTCATAAAGGGTTCCGGCGCTGTCGCCCAGGTGACCCGCGTATTTTGCCGCGAAACTGTCAGCCTGTTTTCTGATCTTCTGAAGATCTGAATCTATGCGACTTTCATCGCTGATCATCGCTTCGATGTTCCACTTGTACTTAGGGTCGATTTTATCTCTTGTTTTAAGTCCTTTTGAAGTCATTTTTCCCTCCCGGAAGGTTTTACTTTAATCCTGTCATATTGTATAATACTTGAGTTGATTATTCAATAACAGAGAGGATATACAGAGCATGGACAACAGGCCTATAGGTTTCTTCGACTCGGGACTCGGCGGACTTACCTGCATCCCGTATCTCATGAAGGAACTTCCTGAGGAAAAAATCATATATTTCGGCGACACAGCCAGAACTCCTTACGGTTCCAAAGCGACGAGAACCATAAGGAATTTCAGCATGGAAATTGCTGATTTTCTCGTTAAATCTGACGTCAAAATGATAGTCATCGCCTGCAACACAGTGAGCGCTACATGCGTTGACGACCTGCAGGAGAGATTTCCGCAGATACCAATCATAGGAATCATCGAGCCGACCGCAAGGTACGTCGCGACATACAGAGGCGTCAAGGATAATGTGGGCGTCATAGGAACGAAGGTCACGATCGCTTCCCACGCCTACAAGGACACGATACATAAGTACAACAGTGAGATACGCATCGAGGAGGCGCCTTGTCCTGCCTTTGTACCGCTGATTGAAGAGGGAATCATAGAGAACGAGATAATGGATCTGACCATCAGGTACTACATGGATTCGTTCGTAAGAAACAACAATCTGGACGCCGTGGTTCTCGGATGCACCCATTACCCGCTCATCAAGCAGAACATAGAGCGGCTCTATCCGCAGATTGACATCATAAACCCTTCCGAAATCGTTGCGGGAAGAATCAGAGAGGTTCTCGACGACAGGGACGGGTTCGCGTCCGGTTCGGATTTCACCAACGTGTTCTACGCCAGTGACCTGAGCGAGAACTTCATCAATATGATAGATAACATATTCAAGGACGAGGAAAAGAAGGTCAAGTTCCTCAACTTCGACCTGGAGAGGGAAATCGGCTGATGAACTACTACGAACTGATTGAATACCTTGACATTGACAGCGGCGAGGAGCTTCAGTACTTCGAGGAGATGGCGGATCTGATCGAAAGCGACGAGCACATCGATTACGATGCGCTCCTTAAGCTGTTCGAGGAGATTGAAGGTTCAGCGGCCGCATCTCTTATCGACGAGTACTTCAACGACATAACAGGAGGGCTGCCGGAAGATTACAGCAGCATGTTCACTCTCCTCGACCAGATAAGAATGGAGCTTACCGGGCTTATCAGGAATTCCTCGCCTGACGATCCTGAATCCATACGCAGCTTTACCGACAGATTCTACCGCTTCAGGAACTGGTACGTGTACGAAACGGAAGTAGCGGTTCTGGACAGGACGGACGGAGAAGGGGCTGAAAGAGAATATGAGCAGAGCGTGCGCGACGCCATAGCCACCGCCAGGGCAGGAAAGCTCAGCGACGGAGAGTTCGCTTTCGACTTTTCGACTGCTCTCGACTACGATATAGATTACTACGCAATGTCCTTCGCCGATCTCATGGATTCCGTGGATGATCAGGAGGATCTACAGTAACATGCAAAGTCACCGCGACAGGACTTACATCACCGGCGTCATATCAATGCTCAGCTGCGATGTGCTGTGGGGCGTGCTGCCGATATACTGGCAGGCTCTGCGGCCAATAGATTCCTGGGTAATCATATTCTACAGGATATTCCTGGTGGGATTCGTATCCGGCATCGCTACGCTGAAGATATACGGCATCGATAAAGTAAAAGAACAGCTTAAGCCCCGCGGCAGCGGCATAATGGGCAGCGCCCTCAAGTTCCCGCTGGCAGGGCTTCTTATAACGGCCAACTGGAGCATTTACATCTGGGCGGTCAACGCGGATCACGTCATTCAGACCTGCGTAGGCTATTACATTGAGCCTCTGATGGTATGCGT
>JAFRCM010000084.1 GCA_017404365.1 Bacillota bacterium | reverse complement strand
CTTCCGAATCAGTACTGCTCTTCGTCTATTGTTGACTTTCTCCAGATCTGCTTCTCCGTATAGGCGATGATGAGATCCACAGCATCCTCGAGCTCCAGGTATCCGCTGTCCAGTGACAGGTTGAAGTTTACATGCTCGCCCCACTTACGGCCTGTGTGATAGGCGTAGTAGTTGGCTCTGGCCTTGTCGGCGCTCTTCATGATCTTTCTTACCTGATCCTCCGGATCACCGTACTCTTCAACGGCTCTCTTGATCTTGTCCGCCTCCTCGGCGTAGATAAAGATGTTAGTCGCGTACGGAAGTCCGCGCAGGATGTAGTCCGCGCATCTTCCGACGATAACGCAGGAGCCTTCTTCCGCGATCTTGCGTATCGTATCGAACTGAGCCAGGAACAGTCTCTCGTTAAGACTCAGTGATTCCGGACCTGCCTCTCCTGTTCCCATGGCCGAAGCCAGACTGTAGAGGAAGCTGTTCTTGGCTTTCTTTTCCTGTCCCGCGAACATGTCCTTGTCGTAGCCTGATTCTCTTGAGATCCTCTCGTTGATAGTGTCTCTGTCGTAATACGGAATACCAAGCTTCTCAGCAAGACGCTTGCCGATAAGTCTTCCGCCGCTGCCGTACTCACGGCTGATCGTTATTACTCTTTTCTTTGTTTCATTCTCCGCCATAGTATTCTCCTATCTTAACTTCCATATCCTGTAAAGCATTCTATCATAGAAAAATCCCAAATTTCCTTAAAATGTAATAAGGTTGAAAGCAGCAAAAGAGGCTGCCTCACCAGATCGATGGTGTTGCAGCCTCCTGCGTACGAATCTAAAATTGCCTGTATTCAGTTATCTTGCCGTCCTCCTGGCAGAGAACATATCCGTGTCCCGGGTCCGGTATCCACTCGAAGAAGTTCTTGTGCTCCCCCGGCCAGATGTAATCCATGATTCCAGATATCACGCCTCCGTGGCATATGCAGATTGTCATGGCTTCCCTTCCGCGATTCCGGAGTTTCAGCATGCAGAGTTCATTCTGAACCTTGAGCTCATCGAACCCGCGCCGTATTCGTTCCGTGAAGTGATTTATGCTTTCACCGCCGGGCGGCGCAGTATCTTTGTCTTCCGCTGTGATCCATCGCTGGTACTCAGGAACGCTGTCCAGCTGTTCGTATGTCTTCATTTCGAACTCTCCGAAATCGAGTTCCCGCAGGTCCTTGAGCACTTCGTGTTCCTGCTTCCCGTAGAGAATTTCCAGGGTCTGTTCTGTCCTCAGCATGCCCGTTGTGAAGTATTGGGCGTCCTCGGATTCCGGATACATGCCCTGTGCCTTTTGCTCTCTGAGAAGCCGCATGCCTCTCTCCGAAAGAGAGACGTCAGTGCTGCCATAGTACACTCGAAGTTCATTTCCTTCAGTTATGCCGTGCCTTATCAGTACTATCTTTGAATTCATTTTATCCTCTTGCCTATTCCGCAGAACACTCTGTGCACCTGCTTCGCCTCGCCTGCCAGATATATCATGAGGCGGCCGTTTGCTTCCCTCGCTGCTCTCACATCTTTGTCAATGGGCACAACGCCCTGTGATACGTCAGTTATTACGAGCACTTTGTCCTCCCATTGCTCACGCCGCTCTCTGAAGTATTCAGTCGGATTCTCCCCCGCAGCGGACAGCCTGAATGCAAAGGCATCAATGCCCGTTATGATCTCCTTTGTAAAATCAGGCTCGCCGCGCTCCGACAAGTCGCAGACCTCACTAAGCCCGAATTCCTTTATGGCGTAATCGGTTTTCCCCTGATACGCTCCTCCAAAGACTAATATCATTTCCACTCCTCTGTGATTCCGCAGATGACCTCAGTTACTCTGTCGCAGACCTCAGCCAGAGCCCGGTCCGCGTTGGCAAGTGCCCTTCTGTAGTTTTCGGTCGACTGGCTGTATCCGCAGCTGTCACCGTATATGCCGTCTGAAACGAACACAACTGAGCCGCCGGCATCTCTTACGGCTTCCGCAAAGGCAACAAGCTCTCTCTTTACCCTCTCCGGCGCGTCCGCGTCCTCGCCCAGAAATTCCTGTCGTCCATCCTTTATGGCAACAGGAAACATCTCATTTTCGAGAACGGCCGTCACGCTGTCCAGAAGAAAGCTCCCTTTCAGGTCAATGTCGTCTCTTTGAATCAGTTCCGCTATGCCCTTGGCCTGCTCGACCGTCGTGAAGCCCCAGCCTTCTCTTTCGCTGACATGTCTTCTTATTCTCGCTCTGTCCTCTTCGTCGCGCGGGATCATCGTGGCAATATAATAAAGCGGCCCGCAGTCCGCGAGGTCAGACGCGATCTGCTGGGCGTAAAGCGATTTGCCGTTTTTTGCTCCGCCGCTTATGAGTACGTTCATTATTTCTCCTATAAAAAGTCAAACAGTTTTAAGCTGTCAACCTTGATTCTTTTCGTATCATCAATGCCGGATTAAATTCTTCCTGATTGTTCAGCATTGCAAATACGATCCTTGCCACTTTCCTGGTCAGAGCAATAATCGCTCTG
>JAFRCM010000083.1 GCA_017404365.1 Bacillota bacterium | reverse complement strand
TCCGTAAGCCACAGAGGAGCGCCGCCTGCCCACGTCATTGAAGTCCTCACCGAGGATATCGACGACGGCTACCTCGCGTACCTGCGCGAGCTCAGAATCTCATACATATTCGCCGGCAAAACCGAGCTGGATCTGCCTCTTGCGCTGAAGAAACTCAAATCGATTTTCGGTATCGAGCGCGTTCTGCTTACCGGCGGCGGCCAGATGAACTGGACCTTCCTGCAGTCGGGCTGCCTGGACGAGCTGAACATAGTCGTCCTGCCGATGATCGACGGCAACACAGCCTCGGCCGGACTCTTCGACCGCCCGGCTTCCGGCAAAGGCCAGACTGCCTTTGCACCTTCAGGCTTCAATCTTGCCGATGTGCAGCGGCTCCCCGGCGACGGACTCTGGCTGAAATACACCCCGCAGGTTAAATAACAATCTGTGCTATAATGACTTTCGTGATTAATTGAAGAAAAGGAATAGCAATGGATATCAAAACTATCGAACTCAAGAAAACAATTCTCGAAGATAACGACAAGGACGCGGACCTTCTGCGCGAGCAGCTGCGGCAGACGAAGACTTTTTATGTGAATGTCATGTCCTCGCCTGGCTCAGGTAAGACCACGACTCTCGTCAGCACGATCAAGCACCTGCAGGACGGCGAAGCAGGCGGCCCAATCTCAACCGGCGGCCCGCTCAGAATCGGCGTCATGGAAGCTGACATCGACAGCGACGTGGACGCGCACACCATCGCGGATGAAACCGGCGCCCCATCGGTGCAGCTGCACACAGGCGGCATGTGCCATCTGGACGCGGAGATGTCGCGCCAGGGCCTGCGTGAGATCGGATATGAGGACCTGGACCTTGTCTTCCTGGAGAACGTCGGCAACCTGGTGTGCCCTGCCGAATTCGACACTGGCGCCCATGCAAAAGCAGTAATACTTTCAGTGCCGGAAGGCGACGACAAGCCTTTGAAGTATCCGCTCATGTTTGAGGAAGCAGACGTTGTGCTCGTCACAAAAATCGACGCGATGGAAGCCTTTGATTTTGCACCTGAAAAATTCCGCGAAAACCTCGCGGGCGTGAACCCCGACGCTCCTGTATTCTTCCTGTCCGGCGCGACCGGCGAAGGAGTCGCGGAGTGGGCGCAGTGGCTTCGCGAAAAAGTGAAAAATTATCTAACATAACCGCGCGCGATTGTGATAGAATGAGTAACATATTAGAGCAGTAAATCAAATCTGAAAGGAGAATTTACATATGACTAAGAACATTGACTGGGGCAGCCTCGGATTCCAGTATCAGCCAACTGACTGCAGCGTATCCGCGATCTACAAAGACGGTAAATGGGGTGAACCTGAAATTACAACTGACCACACAGTACACATCTCAGAGTGCGCATGCGTTCTGCAATATGCGCAGACTGTTTTTGAAGGACTGAAGGCTTACAGAACTCCGGACGACAAAATCGTTACCTTCCGCCCTGACCTGAACGCGAAGAGAATGATAGATTCAGCTGAAAGACTGGGCATTCCGCCTGTTCCTGAAGATATGTTCATGAAGGCGCTCGACATGCTGGTAAGCAACAACAAGGATTGGGTCCCTCCATACGGAAGCGGCGCTACAATGTACGTTCGTCCGTTCGTATACGGAAGCGGCCCGATGATCAACATTGCGCCTGCAGAGGAATACGAATTCCGCATGATCTGCATGCCGGTAGGACCTTATTTCAAGAGTGGCATCAAGCCTATCGTACTCAAGGTTTCTGATTTCGACAGAGCAGCCCCTCACGGCACAGGCGACATCAAGGCCGGCCTGAACTACGCTATGAGTTTCCACGCTCATGAAGTTGCTCATCAGGAAGGCTTTGCTGAGAACATGTTCCTGGATTCCGGAACTAGAACTTACGTTGAAGAAACCGGCGGCGCTAACTTCCTCTTCGTAACAAAGGACGGCAAAATCGTTACGCCGAAGTCCAAATCAAACTCCATCCTTCCTTCGATCACCAGAAGAAGCATGATGGTAGTTGCAAAGGACATCCTGGGCATGGATATCGAGCAGAGAGAAGTTCCGTTCGCGGAAGTTCCTGAGTTTGTGGAATGCGGACTTTGCGGTACCGCCGCTGTAATCGCGCCGGTAGGCAAAATCAACGACCACGGCAAGGAAATCTGCTTCGCAAGCGGCATGGACGAGATGGGTCCTGTTCTCAAGAAGCTCTACGATACACTGACCGGAATCCAGATGGGCACCGTCGAAGGACCGGAAGGCTGGATCCACGAGATCAAATAATTTCATGCAAAAGCAAACCGCAGTTCGTAAACGCGAGCTGCGGTTGTTTTATTACTCTACTTTTGTCGTTTCGCTTTGCGGTCAAGGTACTCTCTGATCTGTTTCTCGTCTTTGATCTCCAGTCCCCTCTCCCCTGCCAGGGATTCTATGTGATGAGTGAACTCGTGACGCAGTATCTCCCTGAGCTCTTCCGTCATCTGCTCTTCGGACATCCATCCGTACACGCTGTTGATCGAACCTCCGTAGATTTGAATTCCCCTTCCAAGGTTTGATCTCACGTATTCACCCATGATTGTCAGGTCATCCCCGTACGGACTCTTCTTGATTTCAGGCGTCAGAACAATACCGGCGTTGAGTTCTCTGTAGAACTCCTCCGGCAGTTCTTCCGCAAGCATGTCAAGTATTTCACCCATTCTGTCCAGATCCATTTCGTCTCCTCCCGAGTACATTGTACTAAATCGCTGGCGCGATAGCTATACCGGCCGTCGATTTTTCGAACGTTATTCGCTTTTCAAAAGAAAAAGGAGTAGCGTTCTTTTCTTTTGTCTTGTATTGTTG
>JAFRCM010000082.1 GCA_017404365.1 Bacillota bacterium | reverse complement strand
GGATAACACCGCCGGCCATCCATGATGCGATCATGGCACCTACGACTGCCAGGATCAGCATTGCCTGCATTGATCTGTTGATAGCAGCCAGGATACCCTGTTCCATGTAGCTCCACTTCCAGCCATTGGCTGCGCCGATGAGTCCGGCTACGCAGGCAGCCAGGATCAGGCCGATGTGCGCCTCTCCGCCTTCGTCGCCCATAACGTTCCAGAACAGGAATACGATCAGGGCTACGATAGCGAGGATGCACTGCCACATAGGTACTTTTCTACCCATAACAAAATTCCTCCTAATGATAATTCCAATAGATAAATAATAATAAATGTGTAAAAGGTGATATTTGCATTTGCACCCACCAATATCACCTAACTCATAATATGTAAAGAACTTGGGCAGTACAATCGGTTGAAAGTGCTATTTTCCAAGGGTTTAGACAGTAGTACTAAAGTATTAGAGGATCGGAAACACGTTAATTTCAAAGGTTTAGCGCTTATTTAAAATAAAAAAATGAACCTCGCGGGTTCTCCATTTCTTTGTCAGTTTGGATTTACACCTGTTCTCCGTTTATGATGCAAATCACTTCGATTCTGTTTTTTACGTTCATCTTTCTGAAGATGTTGTATATATGTGTCTTTACTGTGCTTTCTGACAGGAACAGTTCTTCGGCAATATCTTTGTTGCTTTTGCCCTGATAGATCAGTTCTACCAGTTCACGCTCACGTTTAGTAAGATTGTATTGTTCCGCGACTTCCCTGATTCGCTCCTGGAAGTCGCCGTGAGCGGGTATTGAGTTTGTTAGTGTGCTTTGTCGCTCACCCTCATGCGGCGATATGTCTTTCAGGAACGTCGGCTTAAAGCATTTTCGGTATACGAACATGGCCGTCATGACACTTATGATCAGCCAGAATATGATCGTCAGGTCCAGCGGTTCCCGTATGAACCTGCTGTTTCCCCAATATACGGAGGCTTCTCCCCAGAAATAGGAGAAGTAGTTCCACATCAACATGGCTGTGGAAATCAGCATATAGGCAGTGGTGTTTTTCAGTCCTGCCACAGACGTATAAATGCTGTGTGCGATGGATGATGAAAGAAAACCGACAATCAGGAGTACATCCGTAACGAGCAGCAGCCATTTAACCGTATAGAAATAGTCGACCGGCATTGCAATAGTCAGAACCAGCCACACGCCGGCATAGACCAGCATGTATTTCTGCACTGTCTTGTCGATAAAATGCAAGGCTTCTCTGTCGAGTATCTGCTTCTGAAGCCCTATCCAGAAGAACATGGTGACGGAAATAAGACAGTTTCCGATTCTCATTACCTCCATGCTGCTGAGAATGCCGATTACGTAGTTACAGTAATAAATAGCCATGTCGTAAAAGCATATGACAAACAGGCCTGCCAGAAACAGGACCGCCGCCCTATTCAGTTGTGTCCTTCCATGCATGCGGCTCAGCACGCCGCATGTGATTCCCGCCACGATACCGGCGATGCAGAGAATATAGCACGCCAATATGATTTCCTTAATAAACATGGCTCAACCTCTTTTCTTCTGTAAACCCCTGTCTGCCGCTTATGAATCAGCCAACGAACGCCTTGTAGATAGCCTTGATTGCTGTTTCGAAATCCTTTTCTTCTACGCCGACGATGATATTCATTTCGGAAGATCCCTGGTCGATCATTCTGATGTTGACCCCGGCGTCAGCCAGAGACGCGAACAGTTTGGCAGATGTACCCTTGCGGGCTGACATGCCCGCGCCTACTGTTGCGATCAGAGCCATGTCCTCAACCACGTCTACGCTGTCCGGCTTCAGCTGGTACTTGATTTCTTCTACCACTTCATCCAGCTTGCCGTTCAGGACATTGTTGTCTATGACAACGGACATTGTATCGATTCCCGTCGGCAGGTGTTCGATCGTCATGTCGTGGTCTTCAATGATTCCCGCCAGTCTTCTGATGAAGCCCTTCTCATTAGCCAGATGGTTCTTGTAGATAGCGATAACCGTGAAGTTCTTTCTTCCCGCTATACCGGAAACGATCTGGTTCTCATGGACCTCCAGATCAGCTGTAATCATTGTTCCCTTGTCTTCCGGTCTGTTAGTGTTGCGGATGTTGATCGGAATTCCTTCAGCCTTTGCCGGGAAGATCGCCTCCTCGTGAAGCACTGACGCGCCCATGTAGGACAGCTCTCTGAGCTCCATGTATGAGATCTTCTCGATTGGCTTAGGATTGCTTACGATTCTAGGATCGGCCATGAGGAATCCTGATACGTCAGTCCAGTTTTCATATACATCGGCGTTGACGCCTCTTGCGATCAGCGCTCCGGTGATGTCTGAACCGCCGCGTGAAAATGTCTTGATGGCTCCGTCTTCCAGCTTCTCTCCGTAGAATCCCGGAATGACGGCGAACTCATGATTCTTCAGAGTCTTGCCGATGAGATCGTTTGTCAGATCGTCCATCAGCTTTCCTTTTTCATTGAATTTGATGATCTCCTGAGCGTCGACAAAGTCGAACCCGAGAAAAGCGGCGATGATCTTTGCATTGAGATACTCACCGCGGCTTGCGATGTAGTCAGCGGTCGCGCCCTTTTCAAGTTCCGCGCGGATTTTTTCGAGCTCCGATTTGATGTCCACGTCCACGCACAGATTCTCTTCCGTCGATACATATCTGTCGCAGATAACCTGGAAGATCTGCTCGTACGGAATCTTGTGCTCTATGTGCGTCTTGCACAGGTAGAGAAGATCCGTGATCTTGCTGTCATCCGCGTAGCGCTTGCCCGGCGCTGATACTACTACGTAATGAATTGAATCGTCCGCCTTGACGATGTCTCTGAGTTTTCTGATCTGTATTGCGTCGGCGACTGATGAACCGCCGAATTTAGCAACTTTTACTCCCATTGATTTATATTATTCTCCTTTGTGATGGTTTTCCTGCCTTTGCAGTATATATGTATTATCCGAGTTCAGCCTTGAGCTCGTCTACCTTGTTGAGTCTCTCCCATGGAACGTCGATGTCTGTTCTTCCGAAGTGGCCGTACGCTGCGACCTGCTTGTAGATCGGTCTTCTCAGATCCAGATCGCGGATGATAGCTGACGGTCTCAGATCGAAATGCTTCTCGACAATCTCTGCCAGCTTCTCATCTGAGAACGCGCCTGTGCCGAATGAATCTACCATTATTGATACCGGCTTTGCCACTCCGATGGCGTATGCGACCTGAACCTCACACTTGTCAGCGAGGCCTGCCGCTACCATGTTCTTGGCAACCCATCTGGCCGCGTACGTAGCGCTTCTGTCGACCTTTGTAGGATCCTTGCCGCTGAACGCGCCGCCGCCGTGATGCGCGTATCCGCCGTACGTATCGACGATGATCTTGCGGCCGGTGAGTCCTGAATCTCCCTGCGGTCCGCCGATGACGAACTTGCCTGTCGGGTTCACGAAGTACTTGGTCTCGTCATCAAGCAGCTCGGCAGGAATTACCGGCTTGATTACGTGCTCGATGAGGTCAGCCTTGATCTGCTCCTGTGTCGCGTTCGGGTTGTGCTGCGTCGAGATGAGGACCGTATCGATTCTCTTGACCTTGTCGTCGTCGTACTCGACTGTAACCTGAGTCTTGCCGTCCGGTCTCAGATAATCGAGCGTGCCGTCCTTTCTCACTTCGGCCAGTCTCCTTGCCAGCTTGTGGGCAAGCGAAATAGGCATCGGCATGAGCTCCGGAGTTTCGTTACAAGCGAATCCGAACATAAGTCCCTGGTCTCCGGCGCCTATGTCGTGCTCCGAGTTGGTGCTCTCGTTAACGCCAAGAGCTATGTCCGGGGACTGCTCATCTATTGAAGTCATGATCGCGCAGGAGTATCCGTCAAAACCGTACTTGGCTCTGTCGTACCCTATGTCGACTATGACCTGTCTCGCGATTTTAGGTATGTCAACGTAACACTCGGTGGTTATCTCGCCCATTATCATGGCGTACCCTGTGTTAACGGTGGTCTCTGCCGCAACTCTTCCTACCGGATCCTCTGCCAGAATGGCGTCTACGATAGCATCTGAAATCTGATCGCAGATTTTGTCCGGATGGCCTTCAGTTACTGATTCTGATGTGAATAATCTCTTCATTTCTGTCTCCTTTTTCTGCACAAACGCATACACAGTTATTATAGCACAAATGAACAGTTAAATGTGTTATACTTCAAATATGTCAAAGGTTGAATTTACACTCTTACAAGGAGGTCTGAACTCCAGCATACCTGACGCGAAGAAGCGGTTTGTTTCCGGCTATGTGACCAACACGCGCCTCATGGGCGTGCTGGCTCTCTACGCCCATTGGGCTGTTCCGGACGGCGGCGATATCCACCAGTTTTTCTACATCGACTGCGAGGAGGCCGGCCTTGAGACGTGCACCGTCTTCAGGGGCGACTGGAACATGGACATGGAGCTTGCCCAGCAGACTCTCGTAGGCGGTCTCGGTGCTGAGAGAATGCCTCTCACTGCAAAGACTTTCCGCTGGCTGCTGAATCACTGGAGAGAATTCAACATAAAAAACAATCTTCCTCTTCCGGCTAACAGGGACGCCTATGAATTCATATTCGAAAAGGCGCCGAAGCTGACGCATGACGAGGAATCCTCCCTCATGGAGAAGATATGCGGAAAAGTCACAAATGACTTTCAGGTCGTCAATTACTTTCTGATGAGATGCGTCGGCAACGACGAGGCCGGCGCGGCATATCTGGCAGAGGACGGGGTGCCTTTGGACATGTTCTCTAATTACAGCAAAGCCACATTCTGCAAGAATTCCATCGATCCTTCGGGACGCCCTCACGAATACATCAGCGAATCCCTCGTCGAGATGGACGGAAAGTACGAAACTATCATAACGAAGATCCGCGTCAGAGACCTTAAGGTCTCCAGATTTGAATTCTGCAGTCAAACTTCCGTGACTGCCACGGAAGCGGCGCTCATGCTCCGCAAGACTGAATTCGCGACCGTGTACGAGGTGTTCATGGAGGATGAGGATGTTGAAGAAAATCTCGGAGAATTCGTCCTGACCATGAACACGGTAATGACGAAGCATCCTAACGGCCGGCTGTTCATGGCCTTCAAGCCTACCAACGACCATGTGAGCGAGCGCGTCTTCATGCTCAGCAACGATGTCAAAGGTGTCTACTTCCTGACCAACTACGGCCAGCTGATCGTCGTCGCCTACAGCCAGGAGGACATACTCGAACTTGAACGCAGCCTCGCTACGGGCCCGCTGAAGTCTTATCTCGTGATGACAGGTCAGTACGAGCTGCTGGACCCTGTCCTGTTCGAATTCATCAACAGCGACTACATCGACTTCCAGTCGTTCATCGAACCGGAAGACTAAAAAATCCCGGCAGCCAGTTAGCAACCGGGATTCTTTTATTTTTTGAAATTATCTGCCGAAGTACTTGACGGCGGATTCGAACATCTTCATGTCGTATACGCCGGATACGTTCTTGTAGAGGCCGTAGCCTGTTCTCTCGGCGTGACCCATCTTTCCGAAGACGCGGCCGTCAGGTGATGTCATGCCTTCGATTGCGTATACGGAGCCGTTCGGATTGAACCTTATGTCGTCCGATGGCTTGCCGTCGAAGTCAACGTACTGCGTTGCGATCTGTCCGTTCGCCGCGAGTTCCCTGAGCAGTCCCTCGTCGGCCAGGAGTCTTCCTTCGCCGTGGGATACAGGGACCGTGAAGATATCTCCGACCTTAGTCGCTGCCAGCCAAGGTGATTTGTCTGACGCGATTCTGATTCTTACAAGACGCGACTGGTGGCGTCCTATCTCGTTGAGAGTCAGGGTCGGACAGGACTCGTCAGTATCCATGATCTTTCCGTACGGGACGAGTCCCAGCTTGATAAGGGCCTGGAAGCCGTTGCAGATTCCGCACATCAGTCCGCCGCGGTTGTCGAGCATGTCAGTGACTGCTTCCTTAACTGCAGGGTTTCTGAAAAACGCAGTGATGAACTTGCCTGAACCATCCGGTTCGTCACCGCCTGAGAATCCGCCCGGGATGAATACCATCTGCGCTTCACCCAGCGCCGCAGCGAATTCCTCAACAGACTTGCTGATGGCTTCCGCTGTCATGTTTCTTATGACTATGATCTGTGGATCCGCGCCGGCTGCCGCCATGGCTCTGGCGGAATCGTATTCGCAGTTAGTGCCCGGGAACGCAGGAATGAGAACCTTCGGCTTCGAGGTGAGAACCGCAGGTGTTCCGTCAGCCGCAGGTGTTCCGTCAGCCGCAGCTGCTCCTGATGCAAAGGCAGGACCACCCTTGTAATCCAGATCAGGAATCTCCTGATGCTTTGTTTCTATGTTGCAAGGGTATACCGGCTCGAGAACGTCCTCATAAATTTTGAGAAGCTCTGCCAGATCAACCTTATCCGCGCCGCACGTGATGGTGCCGTCATCTGTCGTCTCACCGAGGAGAACGCAATCCGCGCCGCAGTGTTCGTCAGCGCCGCATGCGTGGCCTTCGCAGCCCTTCGTATCGATCTCGAGGATGAATGATCCGTAGGAGTAACCGAAGAGCTTCTTGATGTCGCCCGCAAAAGCGTCGTCATATTTGAATCCGATCATGTTTCCGAAGCACATCTTCATGATGGCTTCAGCTATGCCGCCGTGTCCCGGAACATAAGCCGCGCAAACCCGGCCTGCGTCCGCATGCTTCTTAACCGCTTCAAAGATATTCTTCAGGGACTCTATTTCAGGCAGCCCGTCTTTGTTCAGCGCAGGTCTGAACAGCAGGACCTTGTGGCCTTTGCCCTTGAATTCGTTTGTGATTATATCGTCCACGCCCGCCGTCGTTACCGCGAAGGATACGAGCGTCGGCGGAACATCGATGTCCTCGAATGAACCGCTCATTGAGTCCTTGCCGCCAATGGCCGCAACCTCGAGACCCATCTGCGCTTCAAATGCTCCGAGCAGAGCAGCCAGAGGCTTGCCCCATCTTGACGGATCTTTGCCCAGTTTCTCGAAGTATTCCTGGAAGCTGAGATACATGGCCTCGCGTCCGCCGCCGGAAGCTATGAGCTTGGCGACCGAATCGACAACCGCCAGATAAGCTCCGTGGTACGGGCTCTTTTCCGAGATGTAAGGATCGTAGCCCCACGCCATTATCGAGCATGTGTCGGATACTGCGTCCTCTACGGAAATCTTCTGAACCATGCTCTGCGCCGGCGTCATCTGATACTTGCCGCCAAAAGGCATGACGACAGTTCCGGCTCCGATGGTGGAGTCGAACTTCTCCGAAAGACCCTTCTGCGAGCATACGTTTATGTCAGCCGCGAGAGCCTTAAGGCACTCTGCGAATGAGCAGTTCTTATCATCCGCGCAGCAGCCGCACGGCAGGTCTTTTTCAAGGGCGTCCGATGACGCGACAGGCGCCTTGACTGTTATGTGCTTTTCCGCACCGTTTGAATCGAGGAATTCCCTCGAGATGTCTACTATAGTATTGCCCTTCCAGTGCATTACCAGACGCGGCTCTTCCGTTACGGTAGCGACCACTGTCGCCTCAAGGTTTTCGGCGTCAGCGATCTCAAAGAACCGGTCTTTGTCTGCCGCCGCGATTACAACAGCCATTCTTTCCTGGGATTCGCTGATGGCCAGCTCCGTGCCGTCCAGACCCTCGTACTTCTTAGGCACTACGTCAAGGTTGATGTCCAGTCCGTCAGCCAGCTCGCCGATGGCGACTGAAACGCCACCCGCGCCGAAGTCGTTGCAGCGCTTGATCATACGGGACGCTTCGCCGTTTCTGAACAGTCTCTGAAGCTTTCTCTCCTCAGGAGCGTTGCCCTTCTGGACTTCAGCTCCGCAGCTTTCGAGCGACGAAAGGTCGTGGGATTTGGACGATCCTGTTGCGCCGCCGCAGCCGTCGCGCCCTGTCCTGCCGCCGAGGAGAATGATGATGTCTCCAGGGGTCGGTCTTTCGCGGACTACGTTGGCCGCAGGAGCCGCTCCGATTACCGCGCCGAGTTCCATTCTCTTTGCCGCGTAACCGTCATGATAAATCTCCTGAACGAGTCCTGTCGAAACGCCGATCTGGTTTCCGTATGATGAGTAGCCGTCAGCCGCGGAAGTTACGATCTTCCTCTGAGGCAGCTTTCCCTTCATCGTCTGGTCCAGAGGCTTTCTCGGATCAGCCGCTCCGGTTATTCTCATCGCTGTATATACGTAGGCGCGTCCCGAAAGCGGGTCTCTGATCGCTCCGCCTATGCAGGTCGCAGCGCCGCCGAAAGGTTCGATCTCGGTTGGGTGATTGTGCGTCTCATTCTTGAAGAGCAAAAGCCAGTCTTCCTGCTTGCCGTCGATCGTAGCTTTGATCTTGACGGTACATGCGTTTATTTCCTCTGACTCGTCCAGGCCTTCCATCTTGCCTGCGGCCTTTAATGCCTTTGCGGCGATGGTACCCATGTCCATGAGAGTGACAGGCTTGGTTCTTCCGAGATCTTCGCGTGTCTTCAGATAGTCTGCGTAGGCTGCCTGAAGAGTCTGGTCCTCGAACTCGATGTTATCTATGATAGTGTTGAATGTAGTATGTCTGCAGTGATCGGACCAGTAGGTGTCGATCATCTTTATCTCCGTAATCGTCGGAACTCTGCCTTCGCTTCTGAAGTAGTCCTGGCAGACGTGGATGTCGCCTTCGTCCATGGCCAGGCCACGGTCAGCTATGAACTGGCGCAGAGCCTCGTCATCCATGTCGTTGAAGCCCTCGATGGATTCAACAGTCTGCGGAAGATCGTATTCGACCTTCAAGGTCTCCGGCATGTCAAGGGACGCCTGTCTCATCTCGACAGGGTTGATGACGTAGCTTATTATCTGCTGCAGCTCCTCTGCTGAAATCTTTCCTGTCAGCAGATAGACCTTGGCGCACGCGACGAGCGGTCTCTCCTGCTGGGAGATTATCTGGATGCACTGAGCAGCCGAGTCGGCTCTCTGGTCGTACTGTCCCGGCAGCGCCTCAACGGCGAATACCGCGTCGCCCATCTTCGCAAAAGTCTCTTCGTCGCCTTTCCATCTGTAGATGTCGTCGACCTGCGGCTCCGAGAAAACGCTTCCTATGCATTCCTCGAAGAGCTCCTCGGAGATTCCTTCAACGTCGTATCTGTTGAATATGCGAATCTTCTCGACGGAACTTATTCCCAGGAAAGTTCTTATCTCCGAAAGAAGCGCCTTTGCCTCGCTCGCAACGGACTCTCTCTTCTCGACGAAAACTCTGTAAACCATCTTATCTCCTCTCTGCCTTAAGTGCTCTGGCTCCGATGTCTTTTCTGTAATACGCGTTCTCGAAGGTGATCTTCGCCACGTTTTCGTAGGCTGTATCTATGGCTTCCTTTAAGGTAGGCGCGACGCTTGTCACGCCCATAACTCTTCCGCCGGACGTCAGGAGCTTCCCGTCCTCGAGCTTGGCGCCCGCGACAAAGACCTCCGTGTTTCCGGTGAGCTCACCCATGGTTATCTCGCATCCCTTCTTGTACTCTAACGGATATCCGCCCGACGCAACGACTACGCAGCACGCGCTGTCCGCTGAGAACCTCACTTCAGTCTCGGCGAGCCTTTCGTCGGTAACCGCCTCCATGACAGTCAGCAGATCGCTCTCAAGCAAAGGCAATACGACCTGCGCTTCAGGATCCCCGAAACGGCAGTTGTACTCGATTACCTTCGGACCGTCTTCCGTTATCATAAGGCCGAAGTAGAGACATCCCTTAAAAGGTCTTCCTTCCGCAACCATCGCCTTGATCGTCGGCAGGAAAATCTCGTTCATGCATCTTTCCGCAACCTCTTCCGTATAGTATGGGTTCGGAGCGACAGTTCCCATGCCTCCCGTGTTGAGGCCTTTGTCTCCATCCAGGGCCCTCTTGTGATCCTGGGATGAAATCATCGGAACTACCGTGTGGCCGTCGGTAAATGAAAGGACTGAAACCTCAGGCCCTGTCAGAAACTCCTCGATGACAACCCTTGATCCGCTGTCGCCGAATTTCTTCTCTTCCATCATGCTTCGCACGGCTGCCTTTGCATCCTCTCTAGTCTCGGCGATTATAACGCCCTTTCCGAGAGCCAGCCCGTCTGCCTTGACGACAGCCGGTACAGGCGCGGTATCGAGATAATCGAGAGCTGGCTGCATTTCCTCGAAGACTTCATATGCTGCCGTAGGAATTCCGTACTTCTTCATGAGGTCTTTTGAGAAGACCTTGCTGGCTTCGATTACGGCCGCCTTCTTGTCCGGTCCGAAGCATCTGATGCCTTCAGCCTGAAGAACGTCGACGCATCCCATGGCAAGAGGATCGTCCGGCGCTACAACCGCGTAGTCAATGCCTTCGGATACGGCGAAATCTCTGATGCCGTCCAGATCCTTGGCTCCGATATCGACGCACTTTGCGTCAGCCGCTATTCCTCCGTTGCCCGGCAGAGCATAAATCACATCTACCTTCGGGCTCTTCGCCAGACCTTTTATTATTGCGTGCTCGCGGCCTCCGCCGCCTACAACCATTACTTTCATTGCTTTTCTCCCATGCTCTTCCGCTGACCTTCCGGCACCTGTCGATCTAGTGGTGGAAGAGTCTCACTTTGTTGAATACCATTACCATGTTGTATTTGTCCGCCGCTGCGATTACTTCATCGTCCCTGACTGAACCGCCGGCCTCGACGACGTACGACACGCCGCTCGCCTTGGCCCTTTCGATGCTGTCGCCAAACGGGAAGAACGCGTCGGATGCCAGAACGCCGCCGCTCTGCTGATCGAGATACGCTCTCTTCTCCTCCGCGGTAAGTCTTTCAGGCTGTTCGCTGAAGTACTTCTGCCAGTTGCCCTCGGCGCAGACGTCTTCTTCGTACTCATTGATGTAGCCGTCGATGGCGTTGTCCCTGACAGCTCTCGGAAGCTTCTCCTTGAACGGCAGGTTCAGCACCTTGTCGTGCATCCTCAGATACCAGGTATCCGCTTTGCTTCCGGCGAGCCTTGTGCAGTGAATTCTCGACTGCTGGCCGGCGCCTATGCCGATGCACTGACCGTCCCTCGCAAAGCACACTGAGTTCGACTGCGTGTACTTGAGGGCGATCATCGCTATGATAAGATCTTCCTTGATGTCATCAGGCAGATCCTTGTTTTTCGTAACTATGTTCTCAAGAAGGTCCGGACCGATCTTGATATCGTTGTGCGTCTGCTCAAAGTTGATTCCGAAGACCTGACGAGTTTCCTGCCCGTGAGCGCTGTAATCAGGATCAATCTTGATGACGTTGTAGTTTCCGTTCTTCTTTTTGCTGAGCATCTCCAGCGCCTTGTCCGTATATCCCGGAGCGATGACGCCGTCGGATACTTCCCTCTTGATTATGCGCGCCGCCGCTTCATCGCAAACATCGGACAGCGCTATGAAATCACCGAATGAGCACAGTCTGTCCGTGCCCCTGGCCCTGGCGTACGCGCAGGCGATCGGCGATTCGTCGAGCCCCTTTATGTCATCCACAAAGTAGGCCTTCTTCATCTTTTCGCTGAGAGGTCTGCCTATTGCAGCGGATGTCGGGCTGACGTGCTTGAAGGATGTTGCCGCGGGCATTCCCGTAGCTTCTTTCAGTTCCTTGACCAGCTGCCACGCGTTGAACGCGTCCAGGAAATTGATGTATCCCGGTCTGCCGTTCAGAATCTCGATAGGCAGGTCCGAACCGTCGGCCATGTATATGCGCGCTTCCGGCTGGTTAGGGTTGCATCCGTATTTGAGTTTCAGTTCGTTCATGTATGCTTACCTCTCTTTTTCTACTTCTTGTTTCTGTTGATCAGTCTCTCTTCGTAGTCCCCGCTCTCGAGCTCCGTGAATCTGACGTACAGGGATATCCTGTTGTCCTCGTCAAGAGCGTTCCATATTTCTTCTGTAAAAGCGTCGATGTCCTCAGGCACGGCAACTCTCTCCGGCTCACCCTGAAATGTAGGAAGCGGCGAACCGTCCTGCACGTAGGTGTGGAGAAAATGTCCAAGCCCCGGCAGCGCCTTGTATGAGAATGTATATCTGTTGCAGGCTGTTCCTTCCGCGTCGGCGCTCTTGAGAATGCTCATCTCGTAATCGCCGCCCGCCAGGTCCGTAATGCTGCTGATCCTCGGAGTCAGATTCGGCGCGTCAGGCTCGAACTGTCTGCTCTCGAGAGCCTTCGAGAATGACAGACCTTTCTCAAGTCCGTCATATATGGTATCCGTCTGGTCACCGTTGGTGACGATCAGGCTGTCTCCGTACTCTCTTATGGCCGCGTATATGATGAGGCTCGGATCCTCGACCTTGGACGCGTCAAAAGGCTCTGTATAAACGGCTCCGTCACGTATCGTAAATACACGATTTCTGCTGTTTGCGCTCCTGCCCATGATGAAGTAGGCTGAAGCAGCTCTGCCGCCCGGGGTCATTCCCGTCACGATGCCGCGGCCAACATACGAATTGCCTTTTGCTCTGTCTGTAAAAGAATCTATCTTATATACGTCCATCTGATGTCTCCTTTCAGGCTCTGCCCGCAAGTATTCCGGCGCAGATCTTTTCCGCTGACGCCGGCAGTATTATCCACTCGGCCTCCTCCATGACGCGTCTCTGCAGCGTCTCCGGAGTGTCGCCGTCTTTAACTTCAACTGCCTTCTGCATGATAATCTCCCCGCCGTCCGGAATCTCGTTCACGTAGTGGACAGTCGCTCCTGTGACCTTGACGCCCTTGGCGAGTGCCGCCTCATGGACGAGCAGTCCGTAGAAGCCTTTGCCGCAGAAGGACGGAATCAGCGACGGATGGATATTGATAATCTTATGATCGAAGTGTCTTGTGAAATCTTCGCTGAGTATGCTCATGAAACCGGCCATGATGATGAGATCGATGCCGCGGCTCTCGATCTCCTCAGTTAATCTCTTCTCGAAACCTTCCTGGCCTCCGCAGCTTTTCCTGGTCAGCGCAAAAGCCTCAATGCCGGCCTTCTCCGCCCTCTCGAGGGCGTAGGCGCCCTTCTTGTTGGAGATGACGAGCTTAATGGTTCCGCTCTTTAATACGCCGCTCTTCTCAGCGTCTATGAGCGCCTGAAGATTCGTGCCGCCGCCCGAAACAAGAACGGCTATGTTTGCCTTTGCATTAGACATGTGGCCTCCTAAACAAGTTCTATCTTGCTTTCGCCCTTGATTATTTCTCCGATGATGTACGGCTCTTCGTCTTCCGCGCGGAGAATCTCGAGAGCTCTGTCCGCGTCTTCCGCAGCGACGACGATGCTCATGCCGACTCCCATGTTGAAGGTGTTGAACATGTCGCGCTCGGAGATGCCGCCGCGCTCAGCGATCAGTCTGAATATCGGGAGCACCTTGACGGAATCCTTCTTTATCTTCGCGCAAAGGCCATCCGGTATGCTCCTCGGAATGTTCTCGTAAAAACCGCCGCCGGTGATGTGTGATATGCCCTTGACTCTGACCTCGTCTATGAGAGCGAGAACCGGCTTCACATATATTCTCGTCGGCGTCAGAAGTGTCTCCCCGATGGACTTTCCGTCCAGCTCAGCAACCGGTGACTTGATGTCTGAATTCTCAACGTCAAACACCTTTCTGACCAGGGAGAATCCGTTGGAGTGAACTCCGCTGGAAGGCAGGGCGATAACGATGTCCCCCGCCTCCATGGTATTGTTGTCTATGATCTTATCCTTATCGACTACGCCTGTAACGTAACCGGCGAGGTCGTATTCATCTTCAGGGTAAAAGCCCGGCATCTCCGCGGTCTCGCCGCCGATGAGAGCCGCTCCCGACTGAACGCATCCGTCGCAGACACCCTTTACTATGGCCTCCATCCTCTCAGGAACATTCTTTCCGCAGGCTATGTAGTCCAGGAAAAAGAGAGGCCTGGCGCCTCCGCAGATTATGTCGTTGACGCACATGGCGACGCAGTCGACTCCGACGGTATCGTGCTTATCCATGAGAAAGGCCAGCTTGAGCTTGGTTCCTACTCCGTCAGTTCCGCTGACCAGTATGGGCTTTGATATGCCCGTGAGGTCCAGCTCGAACATGCCGCCGAAACCGCCTATGTCGGAACACACGCCCGGAGTTTTCGTCCTGGCTATGTGCTTTTTCATGAGTTCAACTGCCTCGTAACCGGCTGTAATGTCCACTCCGGCTGCCGCGTAGGCGTCAGATCTTGAGTCTTTCATTTATGTTATTCCTTTCCGTTCCAGCAGTATGTGCATACGCTGTCTTTGTCAAGTCCGATGGCTTCCAGAACACCGTCGATGTTCTGATAGTCCAGAGAATCGAATCCGAGTTTTTCACTGATCGCCTTTCGGAGCGCTTTGCCTCTGTCCGTTCTGCCGTCGCTGTATTCTTCTATGTGCTTCTCGCCCTCTTCGCCTTCGAGCTCCAGAATCGTCCTTCTGGCAATCAGGTCTCTCTCCGGCGTCTGTCTGGTGAAATTCAGATACTTGCATGAGTACATGATCGGAGGACACGCGGATCTCATGTGCACCTCTTTAGCTCCGTGCTCATAAAGGAATTCAACTGTTTCCTGCAGCTGCGTACCTCTGACGATGCTGTCGTCGACGAGCAGAAGCTTCATGTCCTTGATCAGAGGAGTAACCGGAACCTGCTTCATCTTGGCTACTCTGCTGCGCTCTTCATGTGACATAGGCATGAAGCTGCGCGGCCAGGTCGGCGTGTATTTTACGAACACGCGGCCGTAGTCCTGCCTGCACTCGTTTGAGTATCCAATGGCGTGGGCGATTCCCGAATCAGGTACGCCGCAGACGTGATCTACGATCGGAACTCCTCCGTGAGCCGCCTCTTCTCTTGCCATTATGTGTCCGTTGAGGTTTCTCATCCGCTCAACATTGACGCCTTCATAATCTGAATTCGGATATCCGAAGTACGTCCACAGGAAAGCGCAGATGCACGTTTTCCCGGTTGCCGGCGAGAGAACCTTGATGTCGTCCGCCTTGACTTCCACGATTTCTCCGGCGCCCAGCTCATACACTGTTTCATACCCGAGTTTCTCATAGGCGAAGGATTCAAAGGAGATGCTGTGACCGCATTCGTCCTTTCCTATGAGCATCGGCGTTCTCCCGTACTTGTCTCTGGCGGCTACGATCGTTCCATCTTCCTTAAGGATCATGATGGACGCGGATCCCTCGATAGCGTCCTGGGCGAACTTGATGCCGCTTACGAAGTCGCTCTTCTGGTCAATCATCGAAGCCAGTATTTCCGCTGAGTTGATGCGTCCTCCGCTCATCTCCTCGAAATGTCCGCCGCTGAATGCCAGGTACTGCTTTACCAGAGTGTCCTGATTGTTGATTCGTCCAACAAAAACAAGCGCGTATGTTCCGAGGTTTGAGCGTATGATCAAAGGCTGCGGATCAGTATCGCTGATGGTTCCTATGCCGGCTATGCCGTGCATGGAATTGATCGCGTTCTCAAACTTTGTTCTGAATGGCGAGTTCTCTATGTTGTGGATCTCCCTCTTGAATCCGCTTTCGGGATCGTAGAGAGCCATTCCTCCTCTGCGTGTTCCCAGGTGGGAATGATAATCTGTTCCATAGAAAACGTCCATTGTGATGTCTCTTGTCGAGACTGCTCCGAAATATCCGCCCATCAGATTGTTTCTCCTGTCTCTATTACTGTGTTGATCAATGTGTTAGTTGTGTATCCGAAGACGGAGTCCGCCAGAGCGCCGTAATACACGATTCTCTGGGTGCATTCTCCGTTGATCTTCATGGCCAGATCCCTGTCCTTCATCATGTTGGTATTGATGTAGATGTTGAAGCTCGCCGCCTGCATTGCAGCCTTGCAGAGCACCGCGCTGGAGGCGGAGTCCGCGATTACGACCTTGTTGCCCTTGATTGCGAATTCCTGGGCGAGTTCAATGGCTCTGCCGCACTTGATGATGATTTCCATAGGCACCTGGCAGGCGGTATGCAGCGCTTCCTGCTTCATCTGGTCGATTCTCGCCTTTTCTTCCGGGTCCTTGGATTTCATCTTGTATAGTTTCGCCAGAGGTTCGAAGTTATCGATGTCCTTCTGGACGAGCTTAATAAGATCCTGCTGGATCTTCGTGATTTCCGCTATATTCTTTTCCATCTCAGCGGCAACGGCAATGTACTTCTTCTTGCCGACGGTAAGTCTGGCGACCATCGCGCTGAGTGACGCTCCCAAAGCGCCGACCAGAGCGGCGACGCTGCCGCCGCCCGGGATCGGTTCCTTAGTTGCTACTGATTCAACAAATTCCTTGCATGTTTTATCGGTGTAAGCCATCTTATCTTCCTTTCGTTGCGGGTGTCTGCCCCGCCGATGTGCTACCTGGTCCGCTGCTTACTCAGCGAAGAACAGCTCTGAAAGCTTGAGCGGCTCAATGTATTCGCCGTCCTTGTATACTCTCATGTTGCCTGACGCGATTTCGTCGATCAGCATGACCTTGCCGTCCTCGTCGTATCCGAACTCGAACTTGATGTCATAGAGAACGAGTCCCTTCTCGAGCATGTCGTCAGCTACAATCTTGGTGATCTCCTGAGTCATCTTCTTGATGTCCTCATACTGCTCGTCGGTCATGATTCCCAGAACGATGAGTCCGTCCTTAGTTACGAGCGGATCTTCCTTCTCGTCGTTCTTGAAAGTTGTCTCAACATAAGCAGGAAGGTCTGCACCCTCTTCGATGTATTCGCCGTATCTTCTGTAGAATGAACCTACTGCCTTGTGTCTGCAGATAACCTCGAGACCGTTTCCGAATACCTTGGCAGGCTTTACTTCCATCGTGGTGTTTTCGAGGTCCGCGCTTACGTAGTGAGTTCTGATTCCGGCAGCGTTGATCTTCTCGAAGTAGTAGATTGACATTCTCAGATTAACGTCGCCGACTCCCTCGATTGTAAGACCTACCTGGTTCATGCCCGGATCGAAGACTCCGTCCTTGCCTGTTACGTCATCCTTGAACTTAAGCAGGTAATTGCCGTTGTCCAGAGCGAATACGTTCTTTGTCTTTCCTGTGTAAACTAATTTTTCCATGGGTTCCCTCCTATGAATATTGTAAATTGATATATTTAACGGATTTATGGCAGACATTCCGTCTGCAAAATCAAGGCAGCAGCCTTGACCCGCTGACGAGCAGATTTATTCCGCCCTGTTCAGCGCCGCGTCCTTACTGAGGACTTCTTCAGCTGCTGCTTTTCTTTCGTTTTTAAGTTTTAGCGCCAGATTCCTGTCTTCGACAGCTATAATCTGGGCTGCAAGGATTGCGGCGTTCGCCGCGCCGTCTATGGCTACTGTTGCCACAGGTATGCCTGATGGCATCTGAACTGTCGACAGAAGCGCGTCCAGTCCGTCCATTGTTGATGATTTTACAGGCACTCCGATGACCGGCAGAAGTGTGTTCGCTGCCAGAGCCCCTGCCAGATGGGCTGCCTTTCCTGCCAGCGCAATTATGACTCCGAAGCCATTCGCCTCCGCTTCAGCCGCGAACATCTTAGCGTGCTGCGGAGTTCTGTGTGCGGAGTATATGTGTACTTCGTAAGGGATTCCGTATCCTTCAAGTCTCTCTATTGCCTTCTTCGCGATAGGCATATCGCTGTCCGAACCCATTACGATTCCGACCTTTCTCATACGCGTCACCTGCCTTTCAAAAACACACCGCTATTATATCACGAATGCACCCTCTAAAGCCACATATTTTACTGTCTATTCAGCGAAACAATCGCATGAAAAAGGAGCCGCTTGTTCAGCGGCTCCGGTAGGTTGCTTTTGCCCCGTGGGGCTTTTGCCTTTTGCCCGATTATACGAGCTCGAGGAATACTACCTCAGCGTTGTCGCCCTGGCGAGGGCCCAGCTTGAGGATCCTTGTGTATCCGCCCTGACGGTCGGCGTACTTAGGAGCGATTTCCTCAAATAACTTTGTTACTACAGATTCGTCATAGATGTAAGCCATCGCCTGTCTTCTGGCGTGAAGATCTCCGCGCTTGCCCAGCGTGATCATCTTTTCTGCCTGACGTCTGGCTTCCTTGGCTCTGTGCTCTGTTGTCTGGATGCGGCCTTCTCTGAGAAGGTCAGTCACCAGATTTCTCAGCATAGCTTTTCTGTGAGCCGAATCTCTGCCTAATTTTCTATATCCTGGCATTCTTAAGTCCTCCTGTTACTATACGGTTAATTACTCGTCACTCTGTCTGAGACTAAGACCCAGCTCTTCAAGCTTGTTCTTTACTTCGTCCAGTGACTTCTTTCCAAGGTTTCTGACCTTCATCATGTCTTCTTCGCTCTTCTGAGTGAGCTCTTCGACAGTGTTGATGGCAGCTCTCTTCAGACAGTTGAAGGATCTTACCGAAAGTTCCAGTTCCTCGATGGTCATCTCGAGTGCCTTTTCCTTCTGGTTCTCTTCCTTCTCGACCATGATCTCCATGCCCTCTGCTGAATCATCCAGTCCTACGAAGAGGTTGAGATGCTCCTGCATGATCTTGGCGCCGATGGATACTCCCTCTCTCGGAGTTACTGAACCGTCTGTCCAGATCTCCAGGATGAGCTTGTCATAGTCCGTAACCTGTCCGACTCTTGTGTTCTCTACGGTGAAGTTGCACTTTCTGACAGGCGTGTATATGGAGTCTGTCGGAATGACGGAGATAGGAGTGCTTTCATCCTTGTTGTTCTCCGCAGGCACATAGCCTCTGCCTCTCGCGAGGTTGATCTCCATTACCAGCGTAGTGTTGTCGTCGAGCGTCGCGATGTGAAGGTCCGGATTGAAGATCTCGATATCTGCGTCGCCGCGAATGTCAGCAGCTGTAACTTCTTTAGGTCCTACTTCGTTGATGATAACTCTCTTCTCATTTTCACCGGTCATCTTGATAGCCAGTTTCTTGAGGTTGAGGATGATCTCAGTTACGTCTTCCTTGACGCCGGGGATCGTTGAGAACTCGTGAAGAATTCCGTCGATCTTTACTGATGTAACGGCTACGCCCGGCAGTGAGCTGAGGAGAATTCTTCTCAGGCTGTTTCCGAGAGTCGTTCCGTATCCTCTTTCGAGAGGTTCTACAACGAACTTTCCATAGTTCGGGTCATCGTTTGAATATATACATTCAATTGTTGGTTTTTCTATTTCTATCACGCAAAACCCTCCTTACTTTATTTAATTAACTCTTTCCAAGAAACCCCTGTCCAATTATCAGTTGGAACTATTACTTGGAGTACAATTCGACGATCAGATGCTCTTCGACAGGTGTGTCGATCTGCTCTCTTGTCGGATCAGCCAGTACTGTTCCTTCGAGCTTATCTCTGTCAACTGACAGCCACTCAGGAACTCCTACTGTCATGTCCTTGATCTCCTGGAACTTAGGGGAGCTTGCGCTTTTAGCCTTAACCTTGATGACATCTCCAGGTTTAACCTGATATGAAGGGATGTTTACCTTCTTACCATTAACTGTGAAATGTGCGTGTACGACCAGCTGACGTGCTTCTCTTCTGGTCATGGCCAGGCCCATTCTGTATACTACATTGTCAAGACGCTTCTCAAGCATGATGAGCAGGTTTTCACCAGTGATGCCCTTCTTCTTGGAAGCCTTGTCAAATGTGTTTCTGAACTGCTTTTCCTGTACGCCGTAGATGAACTTGGCTCTCTGCTTCTCACGAAGCTGAAGTCCGTATTCGCTCATCTTCCTGTTGCTTCTGGCCGGAGTTCTCTTTGACTCCTTGAAGATTCCCAGGTGGCTAGGGTCTATCTGAAGGGATCTGCATCTCTTCAGGATCGGATCTCTGTTTACTGACATTTATTCTTTCCTCCCTTCATCAGACTCTTCTACGCTTAGGCGGTCTGCAGCCATTGTGAGGAATCGGTGTGATATCCTTGATCATGGTGATTTCGAGACCGGCAGTCTGAAGTGCTCTAATAGCAGCTTCTCTTCCGGATCCCGGACCCTTTACGTAAACTTCAACGGTCTTGAGGCCGTGTTCCATTGCGCCCTTAGCAGCTTCTTCAGCAGCTGACTGCGCAGCGAACGGCGTTGACTTTCTTGATCCTCTGAAGCCCAGGGAGCCTGCGCTGGACCATGAAAGCGCGTTACCTGACATGTCTGTCAGTGTAACCAGTGTATTGTTAAAGGTAGCCTGGATATGTGCCTGACCTTTTTCGACGTTCTTACGTTCTTTTCTCTTCTTTCTGACAGCTTTCTTAGCAGCTTTTGCCATATCGATCTACCTCCTTATCCCTTCTTCTTCCTGCCGACAGTCTTCTTAGGACCCTTGCGTGTTCTGGCGTTAGTCTTGGTCTTCTGTCCTCTAACAGGCAGACCTCTTCTGTGCCTGATCCCTCTGTAGCAGCCGATTTCCATGAGGCGCTTGATGTTCATTGAAGTGTCTCTTCTCAGATCACCTTCCACCATGTAATCGGATTCAATAACTTTTCTGATTTTACCGGCTTCTTCTTCAGTCAGGTCTTTGACTCTGGTTGAAGGATCGATTCCGGTCTTCTCCAGAATTGCTCTGGAGGTAGTCCAGCCAATACCGTAGATGTAGGTAAGGCCAGCTTCGATTCTTTTTTCGTTTGGTAAGTCTACACCGGCTATACGAGCCATATTTTCCTCCTGTTCCCATCTTCCGTCACGCAGCCGCACGGCTTACCTGTGCGGGCGTAATATAAACGGGATGTTCTAAAAATTAGTGATACGTTTGATCAGCCCTGCTTCTGCTTGTGCTTAGGGTTCTCACAGATAACCATTACTTTACCGTTTCTCTTGATGACCTTGCACTTTTCACAGATAGGCTTTACGGAAGCTCTTACTTCCATTTTATCTCCTTCCTAACTCTCACTTACCACGCCATGTGATCCTTCCTCTGGTAAGATCGTAAGGTGAAAGTTCAACCTTGACCTTATCTCCGGGGAGGATTCTG
>JAFRCM010000081.1 GCA_017404365.1 Bacillota bacterium | reverse complement strand
TTAGAAATTGTCGGAAACTCTGCATTTCACCATTTCTGATTTGCTGCATAGTTTCTTGATTCATGTGACCTTCGGGCATTTCAGCCGTCCGGTCTATGACTCAAATTTCTACACTATGAAGTTTTCAATGTTCACGGCTTTCGCCGCTGCCCGCGTTGCCGCGAGCTTTTTTATATTACAGCATGTGCAACCCTCTGTCAACAACTTTTTTCAAGTTTTTCAATGTTTTTTTGCGGTGCTTCTGAAACGTTCTCAAATGGCATTTTTCTTCCTTATATACTTGTGTACATTCCACCTCTATGCTATGATTAGCCCACGTAGAGTAGATATTGCGCGTCAAGTGTCATGAGATGGGATGTTGCTCATGAACGAAGGATTAATCCGCGGTGTAATATCGCGTCCGCTACTACACGTCAGAGATGAATACTTCTTTCATTCCGGTGTAGTTACTACGCGAAGCTATACCTTGAGCGAAAGGAGTTTTTTAATGCAGTCAGTAAATAAAGGAAGAGAGCGAACCCTTCAGATAGTCACAATGGCCATGATGGTCGCTCTCATATTCATCTTCAGCAGATTTCTGGGAATCACGACGGATGTCATCCACCTGGGATTCGACTTCCTGCCGGTTGTTCTTATAGCCTGTCTATACGGTCCCGTATGGGCCGCGGTCACGTACATGGTCGGTGACCTCGTGTGCGCGATACTGATGCCCTTCGGCGCCATAAATCCCGGACTTACGGTCATCGCGGGAATAATCGGACTCGTATACGGCTTCGCCTTCTACGGCAGAGACTTAAAAGGAAAGAATCTAATACTGGTTACTGCGGCAGCCTCACTGGCAGTAGCCGGCGTGATCAAACTCTTCGGCACGAGCCTGTGCCTCGCCGTAATGTACGGTTCACCTTACTGGCCAATGGTCATAAGCAGGATCCCGAACTGCGCGATTCTGTTCGCGGCTCAGATGATAACGATTCCTCTTATCTACAGATTTGTATATGTGCCTGTAAGCCGCCGCATGATCGGATAAATATAGTCATGCGGATGCAAAGGCAACCTATTCTATTATAGTGTACATTCCGGCTGCGTCTTCCTTGCGGCAGGACTCTGTCAGAGCCTCCACACGGGCCGTCAGCGAGCCGTTGCCGAATTCAATATGAATCATGTCGCCAACCTTGACTTCTGTCCCAGGTTTGGCGATTTTTTCATTCACGGTAATTCTGCCCTGCTCGCACGCCTCCTTGGCAACCGTTCTTCTCTTTATTATTCTGCTGTTCTTCAGAAATTTATCTATTCTCATTGGTCTCCCAACGGTGCGTTCACCAATGCACACGTTCTAAAAATTAAAAACGGGCAGCATAAGCTGCCCGCAACATTTATGCTTATTTATTAACAGCGTCCTTCAGGGCTTTGCCGGCCTTGAATACCGGAGCCTTTGTTGCTGCGATCTCGATGATTTCCTCAGGCTTTCTAGGGTTTCTGCCCTGTCTTGATTTTCTCTGACGGACCTCGAAAGTTCCGAATCCGATAATCTGTACCTTCTCTCCTACCTTGAGAGCTTCTTCGATGCATGCTATCATGGCGTTTACTGACGCCTCAGCATCCTTCTTCTTAGCGCCTGTCTTCTCTGCTACTGCAGTGATCAGATCTGCCTTGTTCATCTAATAATTCCTCCTTTATTATTAATCTAAAATGCCGTTCCCCAGATGTCAAATTCTATTCTTAGTTTAATTCGTACCTTGTGATTTTCCCATTTTTCCATAGCAATGTCAAGGGAAGTTTCTGTTTTCATTACCAAAGTCTCAGCTTATCTCCGATTTTCGCGATCTTTCCGCCGAACTTTATGGCGACGATTTCGTCCCTCGTTATTGCCTTTGTTTTAATGATCATTACACCGTATACGCAGGCGCCTACAAGAATGGCCAGCACCGTAGCGATGCTGTTGTGTCCTGTGAACATGAACAGCTTGTACGCTCCGAACACTACGACAGCCATTACTATGGCAGAAACAGCAGGCTTGATTACAGTCTGCTTTACCGGAATTCTGACGCCGGTGAATCTTCTGACGCAGAGGTAGTCGAGCGTAGCGGCAGTCAGATACGCGCACAGCGTTCCTATTGCGGCTCCGACGATATTGATGCTTTGGATGCCCACGAGTATCCAGGTGATGATGATCTTGATGGCGATTCCGATGGCCAGGTTGATTACCGGCCAGTTCTGCTTGGTCAGTCCCTGAAGTATTCCTGTCATCGTAGTTACGAGCGCCAGAAAGATGAATCCGAGCGCCAGCACCTGCAGACAAGGAGTCGCGCTGATTGCGCTCTCGACCTGCAGAGGATAGAGCAAAAGCAGCGAAGGCGTTGCCAGAACCAGCAGGCCCGCAGCGCACGGCATCGCTATTATTGTCGTCATGCGGAATCCCAGTGAAATCGTTGAATTCAGCTCAGCCTTATCATTAATTCTTTTCGCCGCGGAAACCATAGGCACTATGCTGACGATGATGGCCTGCATGAATACCTGAGGGAATCCGATTATAGGATCGGCCATGCTGGTGAGCTGACCGTAGAGATCCTTTGCGGCTTCTGTCTCCCATCCTGTCTGCAGAAGTCTGTAGTTAACGATGGAAGCGTCTATGGAATTCATCAGCGGCAGAAGCGCTGCGCCGATGGTTATTGGTATGGCGATTATCGTTATCGTCTTGAGAATCTGTCCTGATGTCTCTCTCTCGGTTGTCTGGTCTCTTCTTATCCTTCCCCTTATGGCCTTTTTGTTAGCGGCGTAAATCAGAAGCACCACCGCGAGTCCCGCGACAGCTCCGGCGGAAGCTCCGAAGCATCCGCCTGCGGCTCCCCTTGCGCCGGGATCATATTCCGCCGCGAAGAGCGTGCCGTTGATCATGTAATACCCGAGGGAAAGGCCGACTCCAACTCTGAATATCTGCTCCACAATCTGGGATACGGCCGTCGGGTTCATGTTCTGCTGTCCCTGGAAGTATCCTCTGTAAGCGGACATTATGGGGACGAGCACCAGAGCAGGCGCGGTTGCCTGCATGGCCAGGGCTGACCCCGGAATATGTATGAAGTGCTCAGCTATAGGCCCTGCTCCGAAAAGCACGACAAGACCGCCCATGACGCCCAGTATCGTCATGAGAAGTCTCGACAGCTTGAACACCCTCTCGGCCTCTCTGTACTGTCCTACCGCGTATCTTTCCGAGACCATCTTGGACGTGGCCACAGGAAGACCTGCTGTGGATATGACTAGCAGCACCGAGTAGATGGCGTAGGCCGGCGCGTAGTTCGCCATGCCGTCAGCGCCTATCCAGTTAGTCAAAGGTATTCTGAAACAGGCGCCGAGGATCTTGACTATGAATCCCGCGCCCGCCAGAACGGCTGCACTTGTTACCAGTGATTTCTTGCTCATAAAGTTCTGTTTCTATCTATAAGTATAGCGTTTTCTCCAAGCATTACATGAGCGGCGCTATGAGCCTGAGGGCACTGCCGCATATCTTCGTTATTAAAGGCGTCTCCTTGCAGTGTTTGAGGGTTATCCTCTGACATTCCTTAAGCGTTTCCTCAAAGTCCGCCTCAACTTCCTCCACAACAGGATTATGCCATATATACGCCGCACATTCAAAGTGCAGGAACAGACTTCTGAAATCCAGATTAATCGTTCCCACAACCGCCTTCTCGTCATCGCTTACGAAATTCTTGGCGTGGACGAATCCCGGCAGGTATTCGTAAATCTTTACGCCGCCTCTGATCAGCTCCTCGTAATGAGTCTTGGCCAGAGCGTAGGCGTACTTCTTGTCAGGAATGTGAGGCAGTATTATCTTAACATCTATTCCCCTCTGCGCGGCGAAGATGAGCGAGTTGGTCATCTCCTCGTCCAGTATCAGATACGGAGTCATTATGTGCACATAACGGCTGGCTCTGTTCAGGATGTCCATGTAGACCTTTTTGCCCACTTCCTCGTCGTCCACAGGATTATCCCCGTAAGGGACAACATATCCACCGTAAACCGCATTTTCGTCCTTATCCATGCCCTTGAACATGTACTTGCCGTAGTCGTCAGCCCACTTTTCCTTTATGTTCCACATCTGGAGGAACATGAGGGTGAAGCTGTTCGCCGCCATGCCTTTGACCATGATAGCCGTATCCTTCCACACGCCGAAACGCTCTCTGACGTTTATGTACTCATCCGCCAGATTGACGCCGCCTGTAAAGGCTGTGTGTCCGTCGATAACTATTATCTTCCTGTGGTCCCTGAAGTTCTGGTGGGTCGTAATGACCGGCTTCATCGGCGAGAACACTCTGCAGTCTATGCCCCAGGACCTGAGCACGCGCGGATAGTTCTTCGGAAGATTCATCATGGTGTTGGTGCCGTCGTAGAGAACCCTGACCTCGACACCTTCCTTGACCTTCTCGCGGAGAATCTTAAGCACCTCTCCCCACATCACGCCCTTTTCAATGATGAAGTACTCCATGAATATGAACTTCTGCGCCTTCCTGAGCTCTCTCAGCAGCGCTTCGAACTTATCCTGCCCGAATGGATAGTACTCCAGTCCGCAGCCGTCGTAGACCGGATAATGAGCCTCCTCATACATGTACTTGAAGAGACCGTATTCGCTTCCGGAATCGACGACAAGTCTGTCCACCGTATCTTTCTCAGGCAAAAGCCACGGCCTCTGCTCTGATATCTGCTCGTCTATTCTGCGGGCGATGTTCCGCGTTCCGGGCTGCAGCCTGTTGTAAACAAAAAAAGGCACACCAATGATTGGCGTGGCTACGATCAGTATGATCCACATCAGCTTGAAGCTGGTGTTCTGTCTGACATTTATGAGATAAATGAGGACGATAATAGAGAGCACGCCGACTACGTTGTTGGCGACGAGTACCTTGGTGCCAAGAAATCCTATTCCCGCAACGATTACAATAAGCTGTATCAGAATGAGGAATACGAATATAGTTGTACGTCCGAATAGGACCTTCCAGAGTCCTTTTATTCTTGCTCTCATATCCTGTCCCGCGGCCCGAATTCCTATTCGGATTCGAGCCATGTGATGTACGGCAGATTTCTGAACTTCTGGTCATAATCCAGACCGTATCCAACGATGAATCTGTCGTCCACAGTAAATCCTACATAATCCGCCTTGATGTCAACGCGTCTTCCTTCCGGCTTGTCCAGAAGAGAACAGAGCTTGACCGAAGCGGCTCCCCTGCTTTTGAGATATCCCTCAAGGTAGTTAAGGGTCACGCCTGAATCAACGATGTCCTCGACGATGATGACGTGCTTGCCGTCAATGTCTGTCTCGAGGTCCTTGTTGATCTTTACTACACCTGATGACTTGGTGGCTGCCCCGTAGCTGCTGACAGCCATGAAGTCTATGGTCATGTCGAGAGTGATGCGCTTCATTACATCCGCCATCCATGGAACCGCTCCGCGCAGTATTCCAACCAGAATGATCTCCTGACCCGCATAGTCTTCGCTTATCTGTCTGCCGATTTCCTCAGCCTTCTCACGGATCTGCTCTTCAGTAATAAGAACTGTGCCAATGGTATCGTTAGTCATTGCCCTTCTCCTCTGCCTGTTCGGCCTTTGCGTCTGCCTTTGCATCCTTGCCGTCGTCTTCGACTTCGAACTCTACGTCATCCACAATATCCCTGTTTCTGAATTTTTTTGCCAGATCGTATTTCTTCTCTCCTGTCCAGTAGACATCCAGCTCTTTTCTCAGATACCATATGATCACGAGCCATACGACCAGGTCATCGATCAGACTCAGCGGGAAGACCATTGCCGGAATCAGGTCAAAAGGCAGGAAAAGGTAAGCGATACCCGCTATGATGACCGCCTTCTTCGTCTTCGGCACAGTCTTGTCGGCCATCATGAACCTGATGGCCTTGAATCTGCTCAGTATTACTCTCAAACTCCAGAAATTCATTTCTAATCTCCCAGTAATCCCTCTATGACATCAAGCAGCTCCTCATATCCCGTCCTCTTGAGGGCAGATACGGGAATCACGATGTCATCCTTACCCAGCTTCAGGGTCTGCTTTATCTGTTTTATCTGTTTCGGAATCTGATTTCTCGACACTTTATCCGCCTTGGTCGCGACGACGATACCGTCAAGGCCGTAGTAGCGCAGATAATTGTACATCTCAACGTCCTGCTTTGACGGCTCGTGCCGGATGTCCACCAGCTGAATTACCTTCACCAGATTCTCTCTGGTCTGAAAGTACTTCTCCATCATGGCGCCCCAGTCCTGTGATACGGACTTGGAAACCTTGGCATAGCCGTAGCCCGGCAGATCGACGATCCTGAACTCATCATTTATCACATAGAAATTAATGGTCCTGGTCTTTCCGGGGCTGCCGCTGACCTTGGCCAGTTTCTTCCGCCCTGTGAGAAGATTCAGAAGCGACGACTTGCCGACATTCGATCTTCCCGCAAAGGCAATTTCCTTCAGATTGTCCGGAGGATACTGAGACGGCTTTACAGCGACCGCCTCAATATCCGATTTTGTTATCTTCATATCTGTTCAGTCCGTTCTCAGCGAACCAGCACCTCTTTGAGTGCGTCGTTCACATCGTTCAGAAGCACGAATTCCATCTGATTTCTGACAGTCTCCGGAATATCCGCGATATCCGGCTCGTTGTCCTTAGGCAGGAGCACCTTTCTGATGCCCGCTCTGTGAGCCGCCATGACCTTCTCCCTGATTCCTCCTACAGGAAGCACTTTGCCTCTGAGAGTGATCTCTCCTGTCATGGCGACATCCTTTCTGACAGGAATTCCGGTCAGTGTGGATATGAGGGAAACGCACATGGTCACGCCCGCTGAAGGACCGTCCTTAGGGGTCGCGCCTTCAGGAATGTGCAGGTGCAGGTCCTTATCCTTGTAGAAATCCTCGTCGATGCCCAGCTTGTCTGCCACTGATCTGATGTAGCTTATGCCTGTCTTCGCTGACTCCTGCATTACATCGCCCAGCTGGCCTGTGAGCACGATCTTGCCCGTGCCCGGAACGACTGTAGTCTCGATGAACAGCGTTACGCCTCCGACTATCGTCCATGCCAGGCCGGTGCTTACGCCGACTTCCTTCTTGTTTCTGATCTTGTCGAAGTGGTACTTCTTCTTGCCCAGGAGTTCCTCGACCTTCGCCGCGTTCAGGCTGACCTTTTCCTTGTTGCCCGACACGTACTGACGCGCGACTCTTCTGCAGAGAGTTCCGATTTCCCTCTCCAGATTACGCACACCGGACTCTCTCGTGTAGTAGTCGATGATTGTCCTCAGACCGGTCTTTGTGAACGCGATGTTCTCCCTGGTGAGACCGTTCTCCTTTATCTGCTTAGGAACCAGATACTTCTGAGCGATCTTCAGCTTCTCTTCTTCAGTGTATCCGCTTACCTCGATGACCTCCATTCTGTCGAGCAAAGGCCTAGGTATGGTTTCGGTAGTATTCGCCGTTGTAATGAACATGACCTTTGACAGGTCGAACGGAACCTCAAGGAAGTGGTCCGTGAAGTCCTTGTTCTGTTCAGGGTCCAGAACCTCCAGCAGAGCCGACGCAGGATCGCCCTTGTAATCAGCGCCGATCTTGTCGACTTCGTCAAAGAGGAATACCGGGTTCTTCGTTCCGCACTCCTTGATGGAGTTGATGATTCTGCCCGGAATCGCTCCTATGTAGGTTCTTCTGTGTCCTCTAATTTCAGCCTCGTCGCGGACGCCTCCCAGAGACATTCTAACGAACTCCCTGCCGATGGATCTCGCTACAGACTTGGCTATCGATGTCTTGCCTGTTCCCGGAGGTCCAACGAGACAAAGAATCGGTCCCTTGAGACTCTCTGACAGCCTGATGACGGCCAGATACTCCAGAACTCTCTCCTTGACCTTGTCCAGTCCGTAGTGGTCCTCGTTGAGAATCTTCTCGGCCTTGATCAGGTCGATGTTGTCCTCGCTTGTCTTGTTCCACGGAAGCTCAAGGACTGTCTCGATGTATGTTCTGCTTACAGTCGCTTCGGCTGAAGCAGGCTGCATCTTTGAAAATCTGCTTATCTCTTTCTCGATCTTCGATGAGATCTTCTCGTCCAGATTCAGCTCCGCAAGCTTCTCCCTGAAGCCTGCGATCTCGTCCTCTATCTCCTCGGCGCCGCCCAGTTCCTCCTGTATGGCTCTGAGCTGTTCGCGGAGATAGTACTCGCGCTGATTCTGATTGATCTGCGACTTGACCTTAGTCGAAATGTCCTGCTCAATAGTCATGATTTCGATCTCCTTGCGGAGGATATCATTGAGCTTGCGCAGTCTCTCCTTCTGGTCCAGCGTGCCGAGAATTGTCTGCTTGTCTTCGATCTTGATCTCCAGGTGCGAGGCGATCATGTCCGCCATTCTTCCCGGAGATTCAACTGTAACTACGGACGCAAAAACTTCAGGCGCCAGGTTCTGGTCGATGCTGATGTACTCATCGAAGCTCGCCAGAACAGTTCTCATTAGGGCTTCAGCCTCAGAGTCAGGCTCCGTTTCATCGTCCGGCAGAAGCTTAATGCGGCATTTGAAATAAGGGACCTCGAAGAGTATATCTTCTATCTCGCCCCTTGAGAGGCCTTCCACCAAAACTCTGATAGAGTCTCCCGGTAGCTTAAGCATCTGCTTTATCTTGCCGACGGTTCCTATGTGATAGAAATCGTCAGGCGTAGGCAGGTCTGTGTTCTCGTCCATCTGTGACGCGAGGAAGATGTACTGGTTGTTCACCATTGCCTTTTCCAGAGCGTTGATGGATTTTTCCCTGCCAATGTCAAAATGCAGAACCATGTTAGGAAAAACCGAGAGACCTCTGAGAGGTATCATCGGCAGTTCCACGAATTCTGCATCTCCGAAGTGATTATTCTTTCTGTTTTCTCCCATTTAGTTCTCCCCTTCAAGTACTAGTTCAGGGTCTCTGCCCTTTTCTACTGTCTCTTTGGTTATGATGCACTTCCTGACATCCTTTCTGGACGGCAGTTCGTACATGACGTTCGTCATCAGCTTCTCCATTATTCCGCGGAGGCCTCTGGCGCCCGTCTTTCTCTCAAGTGCCATGTCGGCGATTGCGCCGATGGCGTCATCTGTTACTTCAAGCTCTACTCCGTCGAACTCAAGCAGTCTCTGATACTGTCTGACCAGCGAGTTCTTAGGCTTGGTGAGTATGTCCATGAGGGCTTCTTTTGAAAGCTCCTCCAGAGTCACCAGCACCGGAAGTCTTCCCACGATTTCCGGAATGAGACCGTACTTCATGAGATCCTCAGGAGCCGCGTGCTTCAGGATTTCTTCCTTCTCCATCTTGTTGCTGCTCACGTCGGAATTGAATCCGATTACCTTCTCGCCTATCCTCTTCTGGACGACCTTATCCAGTCCGTCGAAGGCGCCTCCGCATATGAACAGAACGTTGGTCGTGTCGAACTGTATGAACTCCTGATGAGGGTGCTTGCGTCCGCCCTGAGGAGGAACATCGGCCACCGTACCCTCAATGATCTTAAGCAGAGCTTGCTGAACGCCCTCTCCGCTTACGTCTCTCGTTATCGAAGGGTTCTCTGACTTGCGAGCGATCTTGTCGATCTCGTCTATGTAGATTATTCCCTTCTGGGCCTTCTCCAGATCGAAGTCAGCCGCCTGTATGAGTCTCAGAAGTATGTTCTCAACGTCCTCGCCTACATAGCCCGCCTCTGTAACAGTCGTGGCGTCAGCTATCGCAAAAGGCACATCAAGTATTCTGGCCAGCGTCTGCGCCAGAAGAGTCTTTCCGCATCCGGTCGGGCCGACCATGGCGATGTTGCTCTTCTGGATCTCAACGTCGTTCTCATCGTCCGCCTGGCTGAGTATGCGCTTGTAGTGATTGTACACGGCTACGGCCAGCGTCTTCTTGGCGTCGTCCTGACCGATGACATACTGAGACAGAACCTCGTTGATTTCCATTGGTTTAGGAATGCTTACAGGTTCTCCGTCTACTACTCTCTCTCCGTTCTGAGCCGCTTCCTCTTTGAGTATTTCATTGCAGAGGCGGACGCACTCGTCACAGATGTAGAGCCCATTGCCGTTTATGAGCTTTGTTACCTGGCTCTGCGGCTTGCCGCAGAACGAGCATCTAGGCTCACTGTTTTTGTCGTATTTAGCCATTCTCCCTGTCCTTTTCCCCTTTTATCTGTCGACTATGACGGTGTCGATAATACCGTATTCCTTTGCTTCATCCGCAGACATGAAATTATCTCTGTCCGTATCACCGGCGACCTTTTCCAGCGGCTGCCCGGTGTTCTCGCTGAGTATTCTGTTCAGCTTCTCTCTGGTGCGCATGATCCACTCCGCGTGGATCTTGATGTCCTCGGCCTGACCTCTTACACCGCCCAGAGGCTGGTGAATCATGATCTCGGCGTTAGGAAGACTGAAGCGCTTGCCTTTGGCTCCCGCAGCCAGAAGGAACGCTCCCATGCTGGCAGCCATGCCGACGCAGATAGTCGACACCTCCGGCTTTATGTAGCGGATCGTGTCGTATATTGCCATGCCGGCTGTCACGCTGCCGCCCGGACTGTTGATGTAGATGTTGATATCCTTGTCCGGATCTTCTGCTTCCAGAAAAAGAAGCTGAGCGACGACTACGCTTGCCACGTGGTCGTCGATCTCTTCGCCTATGAAAATTATTCTGTCCTTGAGAAGTCTCGAGTAGATGTCATACTGCCTCTCGACTCCGCCGGACTGTTCGATTACATATGGAATCATCCGATTGTCCTTCCTGAATCAGACTGCCTTTGCATTACTTGATAACAGCGTTATCGTATACGAAGTCCACAGCCTTTCTCATCTTGATGTCGCCGCCAAGCGTTTGCACGTTCTGAGGTCCGATCGCCTCGACCAGCTTGTCGACTTCCATGCCGTACTGCTTAGCCATGTCTTCCAGATACTCGTGGATTTCATCGTCAGTAACGTCGAACTCTTCCTGGTCAACGATCTTCGCAACGATCATTCTGGTCTTGGTCTTCTTGAAAGCGTCCTCTCTGATGCTCTCTCTGAACTTGTTCATGTCTTCGCCCATGTACTGAACGTATGTGTTCAGATCCATGCCCTGAACTCTCAGCTGCTGGTCAAACTGCTGCAGTGAGCTGTCGATTTCCTCTTCAACCATTACGTCAGGAACGTCGATGTCGTTTGCCTCGAAGATCTTCTCGATGACGCTGTTCTTCATCTGATCCTCAGCTCTGGCCTCTGCTGCCTTCTGGAGTTCTTCTCTCTTGCTGGCCTTCAGCTCGTCAAGAGTATCGAATTCGCTGACATCCTTTACGAAATCATCATCGATTTCAGGAACTTCCTTCTCCTTGATCTCGTGAACCTTGCACTTGAAGATGGCTTCCTTGCCTGCCAGATCCTCTGAGTGATATTCCTCAGGGAAAGTTACCTTGACTTCTACGTCTTCATCCTTCTTGGCGCCGATGAGCTGATCTTCGAATCCCGGAATGAATGTGCCGGAACCGATCTTCAGCGGATATCTCTCAGCTGTGCCGCCTTCGAACTGCTCGTCGCCTACGAATCCAGCGTAGTCGATGAGAACCGTGTCGCCGTCCTGCGCAGGTCTGTCAACTTCGACCATGCGGGAGTTTCTGTCAGCCATGTTGGCGATTTCCTTGTCGACGTCTTCGTCTGTAACATCCGCAGGTACTCTCTCTATTTCAACGCCCTTGTAGCCGGTTACTTCGAACTCAGGGTAAACAGTTACTGTTACAGTAACGTCGAAAGGCTCGCCCTTCTTTACCTGGCTCATCTCCGTCTTAGGGTAGTCGATTACGTTCAGATCAAGCTCATCCATGGCCAGCGGGTAGTTCAGTGAGAACAGATTGTTGATAGCTTCGTCGAAGAAGATTGTCTCGCCGTATCTCTTTTCGATGAGGCTTCTAGGAGCTTTGCCCTTTCTGAATCCGTCTATCTCGAATCTGTCTTTTTCCTTCTGATAGACCTTAACAATGGCGTTCTCGAACTCCTCAGCCGTGAATTCCATCTTGAATTTAACTTCGTTTTTTTCCTTTGAGATAAATGTTGATTTCATTAATATGTTTCCTCCTCGGTTTTTTACATATAGTGCAAATAATTATACCTCTTCTGCCCTTGATTTACAAGGAAAAAAAGTTAAAAAAGAAGAGGCTTGCGGAGCGCTTCCGAAGCCTCTTTCTCCCGCCTTAAGCGGCGCTTTTAATGTACCTCTTCTATTTGCGGTTTTCCTTGATCATGAGAAGTCCGCGGTAGTACTTGCTCTTGTTCTCTTCCTCGAGCCCGTATTTTTCCTGCAGGACCTTTCCGATCTCGACGAGCTCTTCTGTCTCGCCGGTGAACAGCTCGATTTCCACCTCGTTGAGTGGCTGAATGCCGTAATCGGTCACGATCTCTCCGCTGTCAACTGAGAACTCGAACAGACCTGTTCCTGTGTCGATCCTGAACCTCTTGCGTGTGCAGGCGGTCTGCAGGATGCACTTGAGTTCCTTGTCCTTTGCCAGTTCACAGACTTCACACCCGATGGTGCTCTCATGAAAAACGTCCAGATCCGGCAAGTCATCCTCTACAGGTACGTTTATTTCCTCCCTGACGTGGAGTCCATCCTCTGTGTGACCCTTCCACTTGAGAGCGGCCACAAGATGCTCTCCCTCGCGTCTTACTCTGTATGCCACTTCATTCTTTGCCAGATCGAAATCCTCGGTATCGAAGTATCTGGCGTCGATGTTCAGCACTTCTCTCGAGTCGGCTTCCTCAGCTTCCTTGAAGAGTTCGTTCTCCCAGATGAGGTCAGCTGTCGCGCTGTCAGGGATGTTGTATTTGAGTTCTATCTCCATAGTTTCTCCTAACTTCATGCCTCAAATCCATACCCCGTCGAAAAAATGTACCCGTCAATAATATTACTTTGTACGTTGCTTGTCAACCGTAAGTGTATCTCAGGCTTTTGCTTTAGAATCCTGAAAGTACGAACTGGTTTCCAGACGCGATCAGCACGAAGAACAGTACGAACAGCGCGCACAGCACGATAAATACAACCTTGTCGTATGCCTTCGGGAAGATCGGGCCGCCCTCTTCTCTTCTCTTGATGATGTAGATGATAACACCCGGCAGATACATGAGAGCACATACCAGAATGTATGAGAATGAAGAAGCGTACAGCATCCAGATGCCGTAGATTGAACCGATGATGGCAGCGAGCCACGTCCACATTCTGCCGCTTCCGGAAAGACCTTCAGTCAGCTCTCCGTTAGCTGTGAGCTTGAATGCGTAGAACGCTGACAGCATGTACGGAATCATGATCGCGATCGTGGACAGATAGTAGCAGTTCTGGTAGGACGCTGAGTTGATCGTCGCAACGATCATGAATACTTCAACGAACAGAGCGCTGAAGATGATGGAGTACATCGGCTGATCCTTCTTGTTTCTCTTAACGAAGATCTTAGGGAAGCACTTCATGTTCGCAGGGCCGAAGGCCGAGTCGGAGCACAGGATGACGTAAGTCAGGAGCGCGCATCCGATGGAGATTACAGCCGCAACGTTTACGAGAGCCGCGCCCCAAGGTCCAACGATGTATTCCATGACGCCTGCCATTGAGAATGTGTAGTTGTCAGTGAATGATACCAGCGTATCGTGATCCGCAACACCCATCGACAGGAATGAAATGATGAAGTACAGAGCGAACAGAGCGACGAATGAAATGATGGACGCTCTGCCTGCCAGCTTCGTATCCTTGGCACGGGTCGAAATAACAACCGCGCCTTCAATGCCGATGAATACCCATACTGTTGTGAATATGCAGGCCTTTGTCTGCTCGAATACAGACATTCCGCTGCCTTCGCCTGTGAAATTGTTCATGAACGTGTCGAAATCGAACGCGCCCGCGAAGATCGCCGCGAAGACCAGGAATACGATTGGAATCGCCTTGAATATTACGGCAACCGCATTGATTATAACCGCCTGGTTTACGCCGTTGAGCAGGAGCAGAACCAGCAGCCACAGAATTACGGAACCGATGATCAGCGATGCCAGGTTCATGCCGTCTCCGAGGAACGGCAGCAGTTCTGACAGCGAACCGAGGAATCCGGTTGAGAACGTTACGTATGCGAGAATCGCTGAGAGCCAGTAACCCCAAGCGGAGTTAAAACCGATGTACTCACCGAATCCGGCGCGGGCGTAACTATAGATTCCGGATGTCAGATCCGGTTTTACGACTGTAAGTCTAAGGAAGCATCCTACAAGGCCCAGCATGCCAACGAATGTGATGGCCCAGCCGAGGAGCGTTCCAAGTGTATAGGCTCCGGCATAAGCAAAGTCTCCCGACAGTGCGAATACTCCGGATGCCAGGGTGCAGCCTACTGAGAATAAGACCAGAGGCAGCATACCCAGAGTTTTCTGGTTAGTATTCATTTGATTTCACCTCATATTGCAAATAATGATTTAATGGTTAAGCCCAGAATCTGAGGGAAAGACATGAAAGTCCTCCGTCGATCTTTCTGAACTCTGACGTATCTACGATAAGCGTCTCATATCCGAGATCCTGTACAGCCTTGAGAACTGAAGGATAACCTTCAGGAACGATGACTGTTTCATTCACCCAGATGCAGTTGGCGCCGTATGCTTCCTCTTCAGGAACAACGACCTTGTTGTACTGCTCAAATTCAGGCTTTGTGATGAATTCGCCTGCCACGAGCATGTTGTTATGCTCGAGATAGTTTACGCCTGTCTTCAGGTGCAGAACCTTCTCAAGAGGAACCTGAACGCACTTCATGCCGTACTTGTTCAGGATTTCTCCCAGCTGTCTGATGCCTTCAGCATTGGTTCTCGCGGAAAGACCAACGTAGAACGTATCATCAACCATCATGACGTCTCCGCCTTCCAGCGTGCCCGGATCCTTGATGTATTCGATCTTGTCCTCAGGGAAGAACTTTCTGATTGCGCCGATGATTTCTTCTTTCTCACCGTTTCTCGACTCTGCGCCAGGGTTTGTGATGATGGCGCATGCTTTTGTGATGAGCGCCGGATCCTCTACGAAGCAGGAATCCGGATATCTCTCATCCGCTTCCAGAACAGTTACTTCAACGCCGCACTTCTTCAGCGCTTCGATATAGGTATCGTGCTGCTGCAGCGCCTTCTCGTAGATCGGCTGTCCCAGCTCAGGAGCTGATGTAATGCCGTCGCATACTGCTCTGCAAGGTCTTCGTACAATTACGTTGTTGAACTTTACCATTTTTTCTCCTCCATATAAGATTTTTTTATTATGAATAATTCCACGATGCTGTGCTTATTATAACACTCTTGTATACAACATACCAAAAAGTGCGATTATTATACTATTTACGGACGTAAATGTCGCCGCCCTCCGCGTCGCATGCTACGATAAGCGGCATGTCCTCCACGTAGAGTCTGTGTATCGACTCTGTTCCCAGTTCTGCAAAGGCAACAACCTCCGCCTCTTTAATGCTCTGGGATATCAGGGCCGCCGCCCCTCCTATGGCCGCAAAGTACACCGCGCCGCACTCCGCCGCTGTCCTCTTTACTTCATCGTTTCTGGGGCCTTTGCCAATCATTCCGGACAGTCCCAGTTTCAGAAGCTGAGGCGTGAAGCTGTCCATGCGGTAACTCGTCGTCGGACCTGCGGAGCCGATCGGATGACCGGGTCTTGCCGGCGTCGGGCCGGCGTAGTAGATAATCTGATTTCTGATCTCTATCGGCAGCTCCTGCCCTTCCTCTATCATTCCGACGAGCCTTTTATGGGCCGCGTCTCTGGCCGCGTATATCGTTCCCGTCAGCAGGACGCTGTCCCCTGCGCGCAGTCCGCTGAATTTATCCTTTGTAAATGGTTCTTTTATCCTATGCTTCATAGCGTCACTTCCTCATGTCTGCTCACGTGGCAGTTGATGTTCACCGCGACCGGAAGCCCCGCGATATGCGTCGGGGCGGCGATAACGTTCACGGCCAGAGCCGTAGTCTTCCCGCCGAATCCCTGCGGTCCGATATCCAGCGCGTTTATCCTTTCGAGGACACGCTTTTCCATATCCGCGTAATACGGATCCTCGTTATGCTCGCCGATCGGCCTTAACAGCGCCTTCTTGGCGTTCAGCGCGGCTCTGCTGAAGTTGCCGCCTACGCCTACTCCCACTACCATTGGCGGACAAGGCCTGCCGCCAGCTTCCTCGCAGACGTGCACGATGAAATCTTCCGCTCCTTCAAGTCCGTCCGCAGGCGTCATCATCCGGATCTGGCTCATGTTCTCCGACCCGAATCCTTTTGGCGCCATGATTATTCTCACATTCTCACCCGGAACGATATCCACGTTGATGTCCGCCGGCGTGCTGTCGCCTGTGTTCTTCCTTCTGAACGGATCCTCGACAATTGTCTGCCGGAGATATCCTTCCGCGCAGGCCTTTCGAACCCCTTCGTTTACCGCGTCATACAGGCTTCCGCCCGTCAGGTGCACGTCCTGCCCTATCTCCATGAAGACGCAGGCCATGCCTGTGTCCTGACAGAGCGGAAATACTCCCTCCCCGGCTATTTCGATATTCTTTCCGATGCTCTCGAACACATCGCGGGCAAGCGCCGTCTCTTCACGCTGCGCGCACTGCTTCAGGCACGCCTGCACATCTTCACCGAGATGGTAATTCGCGTGTACGAACAGCTCCGCAACCGCGTCCTTTATTTCTGATACATCAAGTTCTCTCATTCTCTTCAACTGCCTCCTGCAAAAAAGTATAACAGAGGCGGCCTGCGCGCGCAATTCACGCAGTCGCCCCTGCCATTATAATCGGAGAGTGAGTTTAATTACTCACCGGCTAAGTCTGCTATCTGTTTCTTCACACTCTCAAAGGATGTTGATCCTTCCGATTTCTTGGCTTTGATGCAGTTCACAATGGATATGGCGTCGTAAATATCCTCATCAAAAGCATCCGAGAAGGATTTGAACTCATCCATTGTTAGTTCTTCGAGGGCTTTCCCCTCGCCGATTGCGTAGAGCACCATCTTTCCGATAATCTCGTGACAGTCTCTGAACGGTATGCCTTTGCCTACCAGATAGTCGGCGGCGTCCGTAGCGTTCATGTAGCCATACTTCGCGGCTTTTGCCATGTTTTCCCCCTTGACTGTCATCGTGGATATCATCTCTGTGAAAATACCCAGGGAGTTCTTCAGGGTATCGACTGCGTCGAATATAGGCTCCTTGTCCTCCTGCAGGTCCTTGTTGTAGGCCATCGGGAGGCCTTTGCATACGGTCAGGAGCGCCATCAGGTCACCGTAGACGCGTCCGCTCTTGCCTCTGATCAGCTCCGCCATGTCCGGATTCTTCTTCTGCGGCATGATGCTGCTGCCCGTCGCATAGGAATCGTCGATTTCAACGAATCCGAACTCGACGCTGCTCCACAGAATCAGTTCCTCGCAGAATCTCGACAGATGCATCATGCAAATGCTGCAGCTGCTCAGGAATTCAATGGCAAAGTCTCTGTCGGCTACGGCGTCCATCCCGTTCGGAAGAACGCTGTCGAACCCCAGCTTCTCCGCCAGGTACTCTCTGTCTGTATTGTATGTGGTGCCTGCCAGGGCGCCGCTGCCCAGAGGCAGCCTGTTTGTGCGCTTCAGCCCGTCCGCGAAACGCTCCCTGTCACGGCTGAACATCTGGTAGTACGCCAGAAGATGATATGCCAGCGTGACCGGCTGCGCGCGCTGCAGATGCGTGTAGCCCGGCATCACTGTTTCCTGATGCTGCTCTGCCAGCTCCTTCAGCGTCTTCAGAAGCTCAGCCAGCTTCTCATCGACTTCGCCCGTCTCCTTTCGGAGGCAAAGCCTGAAATCGAGGGCTACCTGATCGTTTCTGCTTCTTGCTGTATGCAGTTTCTTCCCGGTCTGCCCGATCCTTTCCGTCAGGATGGACTCGATATTCATGTGGATGTCTTCGGCCTCGATTGTGAATTCGATTTTTCCCGCCTTGATATCCTCGAGTATCTCACCGAGCGTTTTTATGATAAGTTCGGCCTCATCCTCTGTGATGATGCCTTGTTTAGCCAGCATGCCGGCGTGGGCTATGCTGCCTGTGATGTCCTCTTCGTACATTCTCTGATCGAATGGAATGGAAGCGTTGAATAAATCACTCGACGAAGTCGCTTCCTTTGAGAACCTTCCTTTCCAGAGCTTCATTGTATTTTGCACCTCCCTCGGCTGTCTGTTTCTGAATCGCGCGGATCTTAAGCGGCAGCGACCAGAGATTGATGAAACCTTCCGCGTCATACTGATTGTAGACTTCGTCCTTGCTGAACGTAGCGAACTCTTCGTTGTACAGCGAGTACGGCGCCTTCTTGGCGGCGACGGTCGCGCTGCCTTTGTACAGTTTCATCTTGACAGTTCCGGTAACGTTCTCCTGCGTTTTGTCGACAAAAGCGCAGATCGCTTCCCTGAGCGGTGTGAACCAGAGCCCTGTGTAGAGCAGTTCCGCGAATTTTTCTCCTACGATCTTCTTGTAGTGAGCCGTATCCCTGTCGAGAATCAGCTCTTCGAGACCCGCGTGAGCCGCGAAGAGGATCGTTCCTCCCGGCGTCTCATACACGCCTCTGGATTTCATTCCGACGAGTCTGTTCTCGACGATGTCGATGGTGCCGATGCCGTTCTTGCTTCCCAGCTCGTTGAGCTTCGTGAGCAGTTCGATCGGTCCCAGCTTCTCGCCGTCTACAGCTACAGGAATTCCGTCCTCGAAATCTATGTCCACATATGTGACCTCATCAGGAGCCTCTTCAGGCGGAACGCTGAGTACGTGGATGGAATCGTAGTGTACGTTCCACGGATTCTCGAGTTCTCCTCCCTCGTGGCTGATGTGCCATATGTTCTCATCTCTTGAATAAATCTTGGCGTTTGACTGGCTGATTGGAATGCCGTGGTCATGGGAATACTGAATCATGTCTTCTCTGGATTCGAACTCCCACTCCTTCATTCTCCAAGGAGCGATGATCTTGATGGCAGGATCCAGTGAGTGAATCGCCGCCTCGAATCTTACCTGGTCGTTGCCTTTGCCTGTGCAGCCGTGGGCGATATAGAACGCCCCCTCTTCCTGGGCGATCTCAACGAGTTTCTTCGCCATCAGCGGTCTGGCCATGGCCGTTCCGAGCAGATAGTTCTCATAGGTTGCGCCGGCCTTCAGCGTAGGCCAGATGTAATCTGTAATGAACTCCTCTCTGATGTCAATGCTCATCGCTTTAATTGCGCCTGTCGCGATAGCCTTTTCTTCAATTGCCTTAAAATCTTCTTTCTGACCTGCGTTGCAGCAGACAGCGATTACGTCATAATCGTAGTTCTCTTTTAACCACTTCATGATGACTGATGTGTCCAGTCCGCCTGAATACGCAAGTACCACTTTTTCCTTAGCCATTTTTGATCTCCTTTTATGCATGTATAATACCGCGGCATGTTATTGCCGCTCACAATGTATGATTATACATAGTTATGCATATTTTTCAACCCATTTTTTGTTTTTCATTTGTTTTTTCTCTTATTTATGCGCCTTGAGCAGCGTTTTCCCGTGCAAAAGCAACAAAAGGGGCTGTTGCACTAGACATTTGAGAATGTTGAGGCCACAGCCTCTTTTTCATGCCCTGACCCATATCAAACAGGGGAAAACCGATATCATATACGGAAGTGATACACCTGCAGGCATGAC
>JAFRCM010000080.1 GCA_017404365.1 Bacillota bacterium | reverse complement strand
CACGAGTCCGCACGGATTAAGGAGTTTGTTTCTGTAAGTGGCATACTGGATGAGTTTTTCACACAGCCCCTTATCCAATGTGTCTGCGAAGGCTTTCTCATCGGCAGGAGCTCTGTCTGGCTCAAGGCAGATCACATAACGCATTTTCTCCGGGTCAGGGTAAACCTGCGCAATCTGACAGCCCAAGCCTTCTTCTGCACAAACAGCTGAAATTGCTTCCGCAAGCATGGAGCCCGGAATCTTCTCCTGCGCCAGATTTGCCACATCCGTCAGCTTAGTGACGAAGTAAATGTTCGGCGTATTTCCTGTAAACCCGTCTACATGCACCAGATCTTTCAGGCGATACCGGTACAGACCCGCATTCGTGGTCAGAATAAGCTCATAATTCTTCTGGTCTTCCAGCTCCCACGCGAAGAGCGGTTCTCCTCCCTCTTCAGGTATGAACTCATAGAAACATGTGAAAGTGGAAAGAACACCCGCCGGAGTTTCAGGCTTAGTTGGAATATTGAACTTGGTCTCGCTGGCGCCATATCCCACATCAATGTACTTGGTTGTTTCAGGAAGCATTTTCCTCACTTCATTAACATGCACTCCAACGCTTCCTCCGAGCCAGAAACCTGCAGCCATGAGATTCGGCCAGTAGTACCTCGGGGTAAACTTCCCTTCCTCATTCAGCCTCTGCAGTTCATCCGCTCTCTCAGGATGCGGCGCGAGCTGATACTTCAGCATGTCCTTCAGTTCGTCGGACATGTCATACCTGATTCCGCCGTTTCTTATATCCTCAATCAGTTCCTCCGCATGGAGCATTGCGTAGTTGCACAGGTTTGTCATCATCTTCGCGTTGTTTCCAAGCAGAGCGGTTACGTCCCCATAGACGAGTGAGCAGCGAAGCATCACGTACAGAAGATCGTCGCCTTCAAACTCATTTACCACCTGCGGCACATAGGTCAGGTGTTTGACCAGTTCCGGATTCGCAAGTTCTGAAGATCTGCCGGAGGCGGTGCCGCACGGGATTCCGCCGCTGGTCACATCCAGAGCAGGCTTATTGAAAAACGCGAACACCCTGCTCGCTGCCGCAGGAGACGTCATCAGGAAAATCTCTGTGATTCTGGCTCTTGATATAGCCTTCCTTGCCACTGCCTCCCGCTCGCTTTCCGGAATGAATTTGTAGCTTGCCGTGGTTCCGGAGGTGCGGTAAAAGAAGTTCGCTTTTCCCGGGAACAGCAGATCGCTCTCACCAGCCTGAAGTCTTTCGGAATAAGGTGCGTAATCAGCCCACTCTGAAAGCTTCACCTTATCTCTGAAGTCCTCCAGGGAATGTATTTCTTCAAAGTTGTGTTCTTTACCGAATTCTGTATCTTTGCATGCGTTCAGCATTTCGAAGAGAACAAGCTCCTGCGTGCCTTTGCAGTCAGCATAGAGCGCTTCTGTTGACTTCAGGAATCCATAGTCGTCAAGACCCATGAGAATCTTCGGGAGATGCGCGCGCTTTGCCGCTTCCTTCAGCTGCTGCACCCTCCAGTGCGCAAGCGGCCGCTTCAGCATCTGTTTCTTCAGGTCATTCATAAAGACTGATACCAGGTCTTTTTTGCCCAGCCAGGAATCGAATCCTGCTGAGGAATTCACTTCTCCTACCACGAATCCGTTTTCGCCGAAGAGAAGGTCGATCCCTGCCATGCGCAGGCCGATTGCCTTTGCCACTTTGTGGCAAAGCTCTTTCATCTCCTCTGTCAGCGGATACTCCTCGGTGGTTCCGCCGACGTGCAGATTGGACCGGAACTCATTTGGGTCAGACGCCTTCCTCTGCGCGGCAAACACCGCCTCGAAGCCAATCGTCAGGACTCTTACATCCCTTCCCTTTGAGGACGCTACATATTTCTGGATCAGCATTCTGGACTGAGAACCGGCCAGTTTTTCCATCATCTGATCCAGCTCTTCTTCCGTTTTTATCAGTTCTACGCCGATTCCTCCGAAACCGTCGTCCGGTTTCATGATCAGCGGAAGACCGATCTCCGAAAGAATGAGGTCCTTGCTCATGCTCTCCCTGAAGACAAGGGTCTTAACAATCGGAATGCCCTCTCTGGCAAGAATCTGATACGTCTCGATCTTGCTCATGGCGGCTTTTTTTGCCTCTATTGGATTATAGTTATACGATCCCAGATGTTCCAACTGCCGGGCAAATGGAAATACTACTCCGTTTTCACCATCTGAATCAGCAATGTAGAAAAAATCAGGAGGAGTCTCTTCCTTCCCGTCGATCCAGATCCTGGAAGGAAGCCCGTTGTCGATTCCATAAGCGGCTTTTCCGCAATCAATGATCTCTAAGGTGTGACCGCCAAAATTTACATTACTAAGAAGTCTCTCTACCTCGTCTTCAAATTTTCCTGCCGTTAATAACCAACCTTTCATTGTGCTCCTTTCTTATGCGTACGAACTGTTGTACAGTTCCGCATAGTAACCCTTCCGGGCCATAAGTTGTTCATGGGTTCCAACTTCCTTTATGTCTCCATCAACCATGAAGATTATGCAATCCGCATTTTTGATGGTAAATAGCCTGTGGGCGATCATGAAGGTCGTATGTCCCTTCATCATCTCATTCATTGCCGCAGTGATCATGACCTCTGTCCTTGTGTCGATATTGGAGGTCGCCTCATCGAGTATCAGAATCTCCGGATCGGCGAGAACAACTCTCGCTATTGAAAGAAGCTGTTTTTCACCGACGCTCAAAGCGCCCGTCTCATCATTGATCTCGGTGTCATATCCCTGAGGCAGCTTTTGTATGAAGCTGTGGCACTGCGCCTTCTTCGCAGCTTCGATGACTTCCTCTCTGGTTGCGTCCGGCCTGCCGTAGGCGATATTCTCATGAACCGTCCCTGAGAACAGCCAGGTGTCCTGAAGAACCATTCCCATATGGCTCCGCAGTCCGGCACGGGTCATTCTGGCCGTGTCAAGTCCGTCCAGCGTTATGCTTCCGCCGTTGATTTCATAGAACCGCATCAGCAGGTTGACGAGTGTGGTCTTTCCTGCTCCGGATGGGCCGACAATGGCAAATACCTGCCCCGGCTCCGCCTTGAAACTTACATCCTTCATAAGAAGCCTGCCCGGAACATAACCGAAGCTGACGTGTTCGAATCCGACCTCTCCATCGGCGGTTCCCGGAAGCGCCAGCGGTTCCTCGTCATCTGCAGACTCGTTCTCCTCATCGATGAGATCGAAGATCCTGTCCGCGGCTGCCAGACCCGCCTGCACCTGATTCAACATCGTCGAAAAAGTATTGATCGGACTGGAGATATTGTATGCGTAGATCAGGAACGCGGTTAACGTTCCCAGTGTGACCACGCCCTTGATGCTCAGCAGTCCGCCGAGTACACATACTGCGATGTATACCAGGTTGTTGAGCAGCGTAGTCACCGGAGTAATCATCCCCGACCAGGTCCTCGACGACAAATACGTCCGGAAGAACTTCTTGTTGATTGTCGCCATGGTATCATAGGCTGTCTCTTCGTAGTTGAACGCCCTCATGACATCATGTCCGGAAATCATCTCCTCGATGTGGCCGTTCAACTCACCCACTGCCTCCTGCTGGCTCTTAAACAGCTTTCTCGTAGCGCCTGTAATGATTCGGATGGCAAAGTAACTCAATGGGATCATGATGAAAAAGATCAGTGAAAGCCATACGTTTGTCAGCAGCATCATTACCAGTATTCCCACGATGGTAAGAATTTTAGTGAACAGCGTCGACAGATTAGTCTGAATTACATTTGTCAGCGTCACCATGTCACTGGTGAGTCTCGCCAGTACATCTCCTCTCTTCTGTGAGTCCAGGAAGGACAGCGGCAGTACCTGCAGTTTTTTCTGCAATTTCTGCCTGAGGCTGTAGGCTGTGTTCTCCGCGATTTTCACAAGGCTGCGTCTGGAGAAGTACAGACAGATACCGCTCAGAATGTACAGCCCAACGAGTACGCAAAGTCTCGGAAGTATCTCATACAGTGAAAACACAGTCCCCTCCAAAGGCGCTAAGCTGTCCGTGATGTTCTCGATAACCTTCGGAGCAAAGATGTCAAACACTGTGCTTAAGATCAGCATGCAGACAACCAGCACCACGAGTTTACGGCTTCCTGCCATGTATCTCATGAGTCGCATGAAGGATCCGCGGCTTCCTTTTTTCTTCTCTTTTGTCATGCCTGCGCCTCCTCTCCTTCATCCGATGTCTGAGTGCGGTAGATCTCACGATAGATATCACTCGTTTTCAGAAGTTCTTCATGAGTCCCGCACGCTTTGACCTTGCCCTGATCCATGACGACGATCTGATCGGCGTTCATGATCGTACTTATGCGCTGGGCAACGATTATAATGGTTCTGCCAGTCAGTTCTTTTCTCATGGCAGCCCTCACCGCGGCATCCGTCTTGAAATCGAGCGCGGAGAAGGTGTCATCCAGAAGATAAACAGGCGCGCTTTTTACAAAAGCTCTCGCGATGGACACCCTTTGTCTCTGCCCGCCGGAGAGATTGGAGCCTCCCTGCGTGACAGCCTTTGACGCCCCCTCGTCTCTTCGATTCATAAACTCTGTGACCATTGCCATGTCGCAGGCCTTTAAGATTTCCTCGTCCGTCGCGTCAGGATTGGCAACTCTCAGATTGCTCTCGATCGTACCCGCGAAGAGGTATGTCTTCTGCGGCGCATAGGAAATCATGTCCCTGAGTTCCTTGACCGGCATGTCGCGGGTGTCTGTTCCATCGATGAACACAGAGCCGTAATACCTGGTGTCGAAGAACCGCAGCAGCAGCTTCAGGAGCGTTGTCTTGCCGCTTCCCGTTGCGCCTACAATCGCGGTGGTCTTCCCCGCAGGGAAGGTAATGTTTATATTATTCAGGACCATGTCATGGGCGCCGTTGTATCCGAAACTGACGTTTTCGAAACGGATCTGACCCTTTGCCGAGTCAGATACGGAACGGGCTCCTGCAGTTTCATGCGCCCTGCTGAACTCGTCTGTCGAATAGACTTCCGGCTCATAGTCCAGAACCTCTTTGATTCTGTTGGCCGAAACTTCACATTTAGGAAGGGCGTTAACTATGGCCATTACTGTTGCGAATCCGCCCGCGAGCATAGTGCTGTACTGGATATACGTCAGAAGATCCGCGAGACTTACAATTGCTTCCCGCATCTCCCAGGTGCCGATAAACAGGATCAACGCAATCGTGAGGTTCATGACGACCTGAACCAGCGGTACCAGAATCGCTATGTACACACCTGCGCCAACAGCCTGATCTCGTATGTCTTTATTTGCTTCTGACAGCTTCTCTACTTCGTAGTCCTGCATGCCAAAAGCGCGGATTGTGCGCATGCCGGTCAGCTTCTCGTTCATGAGAACACTGCCACGGTCGGTCTTCGCCTGCAGTGACGCGAACATAGGCATGCTCTTTCTGTTCCGCCGAATCACGACGAAAGCGCACAGAATGAAGGTTCCGGCGATAACAAGCGATAGTTCCGCGTTGAGAAATATGCATCGAACAAATGTAAAGACCGCAACGAACGGAACCAGAAGGGCGTTCCGCAGCATGTTGATAACGACCATCTGCATCTGCGTCGTATCGCTGGTCGCCCTTGTGAGAAGCGTCTCACGGTTGAACCGCTGATAATCGAGATCCGAAAAGGTCTGTACCTTCGCGAACAGATCCGCGCGTATCCTCGTGGTAAAACTGGCGGTAACATAAGCAGAGAATCTTCCGGCAAGAACCATGAGGATACCCATGGATACCGTCATGATCAGCATCTGGATTCCCATTTGCCAGACATAGTCTATATCTGAATTTCCTATACCTTGCTTGAGGATACGGTTGAAGTAATCCGGAAGACTGGTCTGGGTATAGGCCTGTCCAAGTACAAATATAAAGACCAAAAGCATCTGCTTCCAGTAGTCTTTTAGATATCTGCTAAATAGTCCAAACAATTATACTCTCCTCTCATATCAAAAGATCTCAGGCGCTCATCATCGCTTTCAGGAATTTTTCAAATCCCACCTTCTCAACCAGCGTCTTAAGCCCAGGACTGTCATTCACCTCGCCAAGTATGAAGCCGTCTTCCCCGAAGAGAAGATCCAGGCCGCACATGTTCAGATTGATTGCTTCGGCTGTCTTTTCACACAGAGAAACCACTTCGTCAGTGAGCTCGAAATCCTCATAGTGGCCTCCCTGGTGAATATTCGAACGGAACTCCTTCGGATCCCCCGCCTGTCTTACAAAGGCAGCATATGGCTTTTTACCGACCATGAGGACCCTGAGATCCCT
>JAFRCM010000079.1 GCA_017404365.1 Bacillota bacterium | reverse complement strand
TGATGTACCGGCCGCGGACCTGATTCGCACCATGCATATCTGCTTTTTCATCTTCACCGGGCTTTGCGTTCTGGGCATATTCATGTCCATGCAGCGCAGAAAAGCGTAATTAAAAAGCCGGCTGTGAAAAAGCCGGCGGTGCCGGCCTTCTGTTATCAGTCTTCAATTTTTTGTTATCAGTCTTCAATTCCTTTGCGGGCCTGAACGCCCTCGTTGTAATAGTGCTTGATTTCGCGCATCTCAGTCACCAGATCGGCGGCTTCGATTATTTCATCCGGCGCGTAACGCCCGGTGAGAATCAGCTCAGTGTGGGCAGGCTTGTTCCTGATCAAATCCAGCACCTCGTCAATACTGAGCAGCCCGAAGTACATGGCGCAGTTTATCTCATCCAGCACGACCATGTCGAAATCTCCGGACATGACCATTTCTTTCGCTTCAGCAAAACCATCGCTGATCATTTTCACATAGTCCGCCGGCGGATTATCTTCTTCAAAGACCACGCAGCTGTCGCCGTACTGGGCAAGATCTTCTTCTGATATGCTGCCTTTCTTTGCGATGAAGAACGGCTTGCCCAGGGTTTTCCACGTAATGCCGGGCAGGGTCGGCAGTATCTTCTGCTCGCTGTAACCCAGCGCCTTCATGAACTGCACGAACGCAATCTTCTTTCCGGCGCCCGATGCTCTCATCGTGATGCCGAGAGCCGCGGTCGTCTTGCCTTTGCCGTTGCCTGTGTAAACCTGTACATATCCCTTATCGCTCATATCGAAGCCTCCTCATGGCATTATTATACTCTTAGGTCTTATTGCGGACAATCATAGAGCTTATTTAGGATGATCATTGAGCTTATTACGGACAGCCATAGGTCTTATTGCAGATTATCATAGGTCTTTGGACCTATCGTTTTCCGCGAAAAGACCCATAAAATTGCAGTGCATGGCGAAATCATAGGTCTTATTAGCCAAACTCATACGTCCAAAGACCTATTGAATTTTCGAATAAGACCTACGAGTCATCTCATAACCATCATAATCATCTTATTACCATCATAAAAGGCGGTGGAGATGATATAATATGGGAGTGAAGGAGGCTAGAGAGAACATGATCAGCAAGACAATTAAGCTCCGCTGCATCAATTGCGGTAAGGAATTTGAGCAAGCGGTTGAAGTTAAGAGCAAAGACAAGCTTGAAAAAGAAATAGAATGGTATAAAAGGAATCAGAAGCACTGTCCAAGATGCAGAATGGCAAGGATGGGTCACGGTGGCGGACAGGGACCCGCATAAAAAGCGATAGAAGATTCGAGGGTAGTGTAAGGAGGTCCTTCTATGAGTAACAGGCAGAAGAAGAGAATGTTCATACCGATGATTGTTGCGGTGCTGGTTCTGTTGTGCTGGCCGGTCAACGCCAGCGCATGCGTGTTGTTTTACGCAGGCGGAGACATGACGGACGACGGCGCGAATCTGTTCATTCGGTCAGAAGAAGTAGGTCCTGACGACAATAAAACCTATTACATATCACCTGCGGGCAAGCATGCCGAAGGCGAGGAGTATCAGGGATGTACTGATTTCACATGGACATTCACCCACGACAGCTATGAGTATACCGCGCGCTGTGATGGACTGATTGACGGTGAGTGCCCGACCTGCGAAAGCTCACATGAGCATACTCCTTACGAAGAAGCGGGAACAAACGACCACGGAGTGACGGTGAGCGCGACTCAGTCTCTGAATGCGAACAAGAAGATCCAAAAGGCAGACCCGTTTGTCGATGGCGGCATTGAAGAGTCAGAAATGGCGACAGTACTTCTCTCAGAAGCATCAACGGCGCGTGACGGTGTCGAACTGCTGACAGGAATATACGATAGCGTAGGAGCCGGCTATGAGGGCGCCGGTGTAATGATATGCGACCAGAACGAACAGTGGTATGTGGAGAATCTTTCCGGACATGAATACATTGCGGTGATGCTGCCTTCAGATGTTGCTTTCCTGCAGACCAACGTGTCCGTGCTTGGAAGAATCGATCTTGACGACACCGAGCATGTTATCGCTTCAGACCACCTGTTTGACGTGGCGAAAAAAGCGGGCACCTTCGTTGGGGATGAGGATGCGAACATCATCGATTACCGCGCTTCATTTAACGACTATCTGATGAAAATCGAAAACGAAGACTGGCCTGCCGAATGGAATGAACACGTTAAGGAGCGTCTGGCGGCGGGGCTGAATTATCTGGAAGGCACGGAAGACTGGACAACTGAAAATGTGCTTGAAGACAACCACGGCGTCATGACGAATGTTGATGAAGACGGCAACATCACGTCTATTCACAATTCGCTTGAGCTTAAGGATACGATGTCCCTGGACAACGCGCTTGGTCTGTTCAGAGTTTATCCGGTCGGATATGAAGAGAATGTCAACACACATCTGTACCGCTTCTATCCTGATGAGGAGCAGACGCTTGGCACGGTTGAATGGTTCGCAATGGATAACTGCCTGCACAATGTATTTGTGCCGTCTTACCCGATGCTGCTCACTGACACATGGGAAGGCTATAAGGTTCAGCTCGGGGAAACCGAGATTACCGAAAAGGAACCTGATGAAGGCGACTACTATTTGCGCGACGGGGAATACCACATCCACCCGGATGGATGGGATAAGTCGTACATAGGGACTCTCAGCGCTTTGAACAACATGCTGACCAACGGAGATCTGAGCGAGGAGGAGATTGCGCTTACGGATTCAAATTTCCAGAGCATGCAGGGAGAGTTCGTCTCAAGGTTTGACGAGCTTTCAAAGGTAATCAAAAGCGAGTCTTCTGTTGAAGCGCGTGAAGAGACCATGACAAAAGCAGACATGGAAATGGCCTCTCAGGTCCATGATACGGCGCTGGCTCTGTATCGGTTTTACACAGATGGCGAAACATCAGAGCTGATTCAGGGAGAGGATAATGTTCAGCGCACTGTCAATTCAGATAAGAGCGGCGCGGGATTCCCGGTTGTTCCTCTCGTGGTCGGTATAATAATTCTGGCCGCAGCCGTACTCGCCATATTGGCGTACAGGAAGAGGCAGGCCAAGTAGCCTGAAGAGGCAGGCCAAGTAGCCGGACAGGAATCCGCGTGAAATGTGGCAACAGCATTTATTTGTGGTAAAATTCTTAAGGGAAGATCCACAGACTGAGCCCAAAAAATAAGGCAGTCGCGATGACGCAACTGCGAAGGATGTGGTTCTTCTGAATTGTACTGAATCGAGGGGCCCGGATATGGGAATTGTTACTGCCGGGAGCCTGCTGGATTCTGCAGTTCCCGGAAACGATATGGCGGCAGCTGCCGGATCTGGGGGGAACGATCCATCAATGACAAAAATGGAGGCATCACAAGCAGCCCCTGCCGGG
>JAFRCM010000078.1 GCA_017404365.1 Bacillota bacterium | reverse complement strand
TTTGAAAGTATTTTGTTTGGTTGCACATACAACAATACAAGACAAAAGAAAAGAACGCTACTCCTTTTTCTTTTGAAAAGCGAATAACGTTCGAAAAATCGACGGCCGGTATAGCTATCGCGCCAGCGATTTAGTACAATATCCTAAGGAGGATAAGAGATATGTTTTTAAGACCAAAACAGGACATTAATGTCGGACTGGAAGCTTACAGACGCGTGCAGCACGCTACCGGAACCAACGGCGCGGTTCTGCTGGATGTAAGAACTCCGAGCGAGCGCAAACACGGATACCTTCCGGGTAGCGTCAGCCTTCCGCTGAACAAGCTGAAGAGCGCGAGCCAGGTGATTCCGGACTTTGACACGCCAGTGTTCATCTACTGTGCCAACGGCGCAAGAGCGCAGAGAGCTGCAAAGAGACTCGCGCGCGCGGGCTACAGGAATGTCATGGGAATAGGCGGACTGGAGGGCTACCGCGGCGAAATCATCAAGGGATAGCTCAGTAAAGTATGTCCGAATACTTCTGGAAACAATATGAAGACCTGCCGTCCGGGCTGGGTTACATGCGCTTCAGCGCGGAGCACATAGTGACCCTGCTCATTCTTGGCGTGCTGCTTATTCTGACTGTCAGAATTCTTGCGGCAAAAGAGTCGAGAAGGGCGGCTTCAATGAAAGTCCTGCCATGGATCATGGTGGGTCTTGAACTTTTTAAGGATATATTTCTGGTGTGCGCAGGTCACTTCGGCGTGGGCTATCTGCCTTTGCATCTGTGCAGCCTCGGCGTGTTCGTGTTCATCGCGGCGTCCCTGGCAAAGACGGACAGATGGAGGATGATCTGGAGCGAAATCGCCTGCGTGCTCATAGTGCCCGCGTCTGCTGCGGCGCTGATTTTTCCTGACTGGGCACACCTTTATCCCGTTTTTAATATCATGAACCTGCACGGATACGTCTGGCACGGGATGCTTTTGCTTTATCCGGCGATGATGGTGAAGAGCGGCTGGTCGCATCTGAGCGTAAGGCACGCGCACTACGTGTGGATATTCATGGTCGGCGCGGCGATTCCGGTTTACATTTTTGACAGGGCGGCGGACTGCAACTACATGTTCGTCAATTGGCCGCCGAAGGGCACGCCGCTTGAGTGGATCGCGGGAGTTACAGGCGAGAGCATGTATCTGCTGGGGTATGCTGCTTTTGCGGTAATAGTGATAGGGCTTATCTACGTCGGAATCGAACTATATGACAAACGCTGACATTAGACGAAAAAACAGAGCCATGCTGCTGATGGTGATAACGGCGGTGATGTGGAGTCTCGGAGGCATCTTCATCAAGCTGATCTCCTGGAACCCGTTCATGATCGCCGGCGTGCGCAGCGGAATATCCGGCAGCATCATGGCCTTATACATGCTCGCGACGCGCACGAAATTCAAACTGAACCGCTACTCGCTTCTGGCGGGAATCGGTCTGGCGTGTTCCGCGACGCTGTTCACGATCGCCAACAAGCTGACGACTGCGGCAAACGCCATAGTGCTGCAGTACACGGCACCGATTTTCATTCTCATTCTGTCGGCGGTTTTCTTCAGGCAGAAGATGCAAAAGCAGGACGTCATCGTTGTAGCAATAACGATGGTCGGCATGGTGCTGTTCTTCCTTGATCAGCTTTCTCCGGGAAACATGCTCGGAAATGTTTTCGGAATATTCGCGGGCGTTTTTCTGGCCCAGATGTTCGTGATGGTCGGACGGGGCGGCGACGATGATTCAACGAGAATGAGCGGAATACTCATCGCCCACATTCTGACGCTGCTCATAGGACTTCCGATCGGAATTCCTCTTACGACCGAAGTCGCCGGGATTGAGATACTTTATGTTATAATACTCGGAGTGTTCCAGCTGGGAATCCCGTACGTGCTGTACGGCATCGCTTCGAGAGACTGTTCGCCGCTGGCGTGCTCTCTCATCGGTATGCTGGAACCGCTGCTTAATCCGGTCTGGGTCGCCATATTCATCGGCGAGACGCCGGGACCTTTTGCCCTTGTGGGCGCTGTAATAATCATAGGAACGGTAACATGGTGGTGCGTCAGGAACCGCTGACGCTGTGCGTTAAATACAAATGACTTACTTACTTTTATACCTCGCAGTGACCGTAATAGGCTACTTCATAGGCGCGAGGCTCAAAAAACAGAACAAAACCTGGAAGTGGGTCGGGCCTATGCAGACTCTGGTTATCATAATTCTCGTATTTATCATGGGAAGCAGAATCGGGGCCAGCGATGAAATCGTCTCGTCGCTTGGAACCATCGGTCTGATTTCATTCGCGTTCACGCTCATCGTAATGTTCCTTACCGTCGTGGCGTTCACGGTGGTGCGCAGGGTGATGGGATTCGACAGATACGGCAGGAGAGGCGTCGCAAAGGCAGCCGCAGAGGCGCTGGAAGCATCGGATTCTGATGCAAAGGCAGCCGAAGGTGAAGCTGTAAAGCCTCGCCTGAACAGCCTGACGATAATAATGGTTATATTCGTAGCCGTGGGAATCGCCGCGGGATATCTGTTCCTGCCTGCCGGCTTTGTGGCTGTGACAGGAACGCTGCTTACGATTACGCTTTGCATGCTCCTGGTTCTCGTCGGAATAGACATCGGAACAGAGGGTACGATTGTCGCGAATTTCAAAAGCGCCGGATGGCGTGTGGTCGTATTTCCGTTCGTCTCCATAGGCGCGATGATTCTCGGCAGCGTCATAGCCGCAATGGTTTTGCCTTTCAGCGTTCAGGACGGCGTCTGCATCGGATCGGGTCTTGGATGGTACTCACTGGCGTCGGCGATGCTCATCGAATACTCGGCGGAGGTCAGCGCCATTTCATTTATGCACAATGTTATCCGTGAGATAATCGGGATACTTCTCATTCCGACGTGCGCTAAGCACCTCGGGTACATCGAATGCTACTGTCTGCCGGGCGCGTCGTCCATGGACGTATGCCTGCCTATAGTTGAAAAAGCCACCGACAGCAGTATTGCCGTCTACTCCTTCGTTAACGGCGTTGTGCTGTCAGCGGCAGTGCCTGTGCTGGTGAGCATATTCATGAGCATTTAGATGTAATACTTCTCGATGTAAGGCCTGATAAGATTCAGGACTTCGTCCCATCCGCCTTTTACTTCAAAGTCCTCGAGCAGATAGCGCTTCACTATATATGTGATGCGTTCTTTGTAGTGGGCCATTGCGCCTTCCAGGTCGAGACCCTCTCTGATGAGAGCCCTGACGTCGTATTCTGAATAGTCCACTGTGATTGTGCACCGCTTGCGGCCGCCTTCGTCGAGATTGTCGATTACATCCATATCAGCGAATTTCGGGCGCACCTGCGCGGGTCTTAGTTCTATTACCTTCATGTCTTATGTCCTAACCGTTTCTAAGCTTCTTTCAAAAAAATTATATAATAATCATGCGTGTTTGTCCATTTCAGGACCTCGCATACGGGCCGGCGAAGGGTGCCGGCGAGTTGACATTTTGCTTTTGGATATGTACCATTCAGTTATGGATAAACGTACGAAAGGAGACACAGAAAATGATGAGATTCGGCTGGTTCCAGGATCCGGACAACGTGGTTTATGCAGATGTGGAAGAATTTGCTGATCACTTCGGTAAGGAAACAGGCATTGAGAATTTCCGCCGCAAGCTGGAAGATTTCAAGGCGAATCCTACCAAGGAAGGCGTTCTTCTCAAGGGCAAGAAGCGCACCACTGTAAAACTCTTCATCCCTGATCTCACCTTTGCCGAAAAGAAGACAAGGCTTGAGATGGGCGACACAGTCTGGGTCTACATGGGCGAGTACTATCCATGCTACTGCGTTTACTGGCCGCAGGCAGAATAGCCGGTAGAATTCACGCGTTCTGCGGATGAAAAGGGAAAAGAAATGAAGGAATACTACGTAAGCTGCGACAAAATGAAAGAGCTCGAGAGAGCTACAGACGAATCCGGCCTGTCATACTATCAGATGATGGAGAACGCCGGCAACATCGCGGCAAACAGAATAAACGAGAGAACCATGGCCACCCGTCAGAGACCTCACCCATCGGAGCGTCAGCTCACGGCCCGCATATACTGCGGCAAAGGCAACAACGGCGGCGATGGTTTTGTTGTGGCAAGGCTCCTGAAACAGAAGGGCTGGGATGTCAGCCTCATCCTCGTGGACGGTGAGCCTCAGACGCCCGACGCGATAACGAATTACGGACTGGCGAAGGAACTCGGAATACCCGTTACCGACGTTTCCGGCAATCTTGATGAGGCAGGCAGCCCGGATTTTCAGGGCCGCCCCGACGTCGTGGTCGACGCCATATACGGCACAGGCTTCCACGGACGTCTTAGAGAAAAGGGCGCTGCGGCAGCCGCGGAGATTGCTGATGCAAAGGCAGCAGGATCGGTTGTCTTTGCACTTGACATACCATCCGGCATGGGCGGCGACCTTACGGATGAGAACGAACTGGACGAGCGCTGCGTCAGGGCTGATTACACTGTGACTTTCCACGCGAAGAAGGCAGTGCATCTTCAGGACTTCGCGGCAAAATACTGCGGGCAGGTGATAGTTGCGGACATCGGCATAGTCGATGACGAGCAGTCTGCGCTGCCGAAGCAGACCGCGGCCGAGCTGGCGGAGAAGGAAGTCTACTCATTCAGCGATTTTGTTGACATCGTTGCCCAGCTGAGGGCCCCGGACGGATGCGTCTGGGACAGAGCGCAGACACACGAGACGCTTAAGAAATACCTGACCGAGGAAGCAGGTGAAGTGCTCGAAGCCATAGACAACAAGGATGACGAGAACCTTTGTGAAGAACTGGGCGACCTGCTTTTGCAGATAGTACTGAACGCCCAGATCGGCGCGGAGGACGGCGCCTTCACGATAGATGACGTGATCCAGGGCATCTCGGAGAAGATGGTCCGCAGACACCCGTGGGTGTTCGGTGACATGGAGATAGACAGCATCGACGAAAATGTCTCGCTCTGGGAACAGATAAAGAAGAAAGAGAAAGAATCAAAAGAGGACAAATAACAAAACCCCTCAGATTTTTCACTTAACTGGTGAAATTCTGAGGGTTTTCGTTATCTGTGCTTATATTATGCCTTGTTACTGTTCCGGATTGCTGTCCGCGGTCGCGAACGGGCTGTTTGCGGCTCCTTCACCAATCTTCTTTACGTGAGTGTACAGATCCTGGTAAGCAGCTTCCTGTTCGGAGTCCTCAGGATTGAACTGAGCGTCAGTCGGGAACAGGGCGATAAACGTCTTGCCGCAGTTCTGGCCGTGGCCCGCGACACTGTAATCAGGGAAGTCCTCATAAGAAGTGTCTTCCGGATCGAAAGCCATTATCGTTACCAGAGTTCCGCCGTATCCGTCGTCACGCGCGGACTTGAGGTAAATATCAAGACTGGTTTCGTTGTTCTTCTCGTATCCCCATGTGTCATTGTCAGGCATCACCAGCAGGAAGTCGTTGCCGTAAAGGATTCCGTCCTTGAGCTCCGAACCATCCATAATGTCGTAATCGCTTGCTGCCTCAGTTGTAGCCTCTGTTGCTTCAGTCGTAGGCGCCTCAGACGATTCCGAAGTGCTCTTTTCACTTGAGGTCTCGCCACATGCCGCAAAAGCAACAACCATTACGGTGACAAGCCCCGCCATGAGCAGCTTTCTCAATAATTCTCTCATCTTCTACCTCCTTGTATATGTACAAGCATAAGATATCAAATTTGTCCGCCTACATTATACACTTGCGCCACTCGTTTGTTCCATATAAGTTTGTTAATGTTGGGGTGTGGTTTCTCGCCTCTGTTTGGTGGTGCTTTGCTTGAATAAAGGCCGTAAATATGGTTTAATAAGGCAGTGAAAACAAGTACATTAAACCATTGTGTGAATTGATACAGGAAGGTTGACATGGACAACAGACCAAGGGCGAGAAAAACATTCAAATCAGGAGGCACAAACTCACTGAGCGGAAGCCACAGCATAGGCCACAGCGGCGGCAGCGGCGGCGGACATGGCGGCGGCTTCAGTCACAGCGGCGGCGGCTTCAGCGGCGGTTCCGGCGGATACGGCGGCGGAACACGCAGCGGTGGCGGTGGCATGCTGAAGATCATCATTGCCATCATCGTAATTCTGGCAATGGGCGGCGGCGGTGTTTCTCTGGGAGGACTGGGAAACCTCTTCGGCGGACAGAGCCAGACCACGCAGCAGTACTATGACAACACACCTCAGACCAGCAACGGGTGGTACACGGAGGCCAACACCGGACAGCTCAATCGCGAGGTTTCACCTGAAGCCAGGGACAAGTTCGTGAAGGTGCTGGGTGACGGCAAAGACACAGTAACCATCATGGTGTACATGTGCGGTACTGACCTTGAATCCAACGGCGGAATGGGAACCTATGATTTGCAGGAGATGCTGAATGCCGATGTATCGAAGAAGGTTAACCTCATCGTGTTCACAGGCGGCTGCAAGCAGTGGCGTAACAACGTCGTCAGCAGCAGCGTAAACCAGGTTTATCAGGTTACGAACGGCAACTTCAAATGCCTTGTGCAGAATGCCGGCAACGGCTCCATGACAGACCCGGCAACGCTCAGAAGCTTCATACAGTGGACTGCGCAGAACTTCCCGGCCAACAGGAACATGCTGATCCTGTGGGATCACGGCGGCGGTTCAGCCAGCGGATTCGGATACGACCAGAAGAATTCCTATCCGAAGTCAATGTCACTGGAGAGAATCGACCAGGCGCTGAAGAATTCAAAAGTCAAGTTTGACTTCATCGGCTTCGACGCGTGCCTCATGGCGACTACAGAGACAGCCCTCATGCTCAGCGACCGCGCTGACTATCTGATCAGCAGCGAAGAGACTGAACCGGGCAAAGGCTGGTACTACACTAACTGGCTGACAAATCTCTCGAAGGACACATCCATGTCGACACTGGACATCGGCAAGACGATCATTGACGACTTTACAACGGAAAGCGCAAAGATCAGAGGAAACCAGCAGACAACACTGTCGATCGTAGACCTGGCGGAACTCAGCAAGACCGTTCCTGACGATCTGAATGCTTTTGCAACAAAGGCTCAGAGCATCATCAAGGACGGCGATTACAAGACCATAGCGACAGCGAGAGGCGGAACAAAAGAATTCGCGGCAAGCACGGCGATCGACCAGATCGACCTTGTTCACTTCAGCGAGAGGCTGGGTACAAAGGAGGCCAAGGATCTTTCGAAGGCACTGCTGAGCGCGGTTAAATACAACAGAACTTCACCGAACGTAACGAATGCGTACGGACTTTCGATTTACTTCCCATACAAGAGAATAGGTACAGTCGATTCCATGTCACAGACCTATGATGAGATCGGCATGGATGAGAGCTACACAAGCGCGATCAGAATGTTCGCCCAGATGCAGGCCAGCGGACAGGCAGTCGGCGGCGGAACGACTTCACCGTTCAACTCACTGTTCGGACCTGGCGCGGCAGGCGGCAACAGCGGAACAATGTCCGGCGAAGCCATGAATCAGCTAATCCAGTCGCTGTTCTCCGGAAGGGGAGTTGACCGCGCGAACATCGAAGGTCTTGATGATACAAACAGCAGCTTCCTGAAGGACGGAGGCCTGGAGCCGATTGAAGCGGCGAGCTACGTTGCCAAGAACTGTCTGGACAAGAGCAATCTCGTATGGCAGGAGAACAGGGAAGGGCAGAAGTGCATCATGATGCCGGAAGGCCAGTGGTCGCTGGTACAGACTGCGGACAAGTCCATGCTGTATCAGGTGGGCGAAGGCTATCTTGATCTCGGCCTCGATAACGTATTTGACTTTGATGCTGACGGAAATCTGCTTCCGAATGATGAAAACTCATGGCTGGCGCTCGACGGAAACACAGTTGCGTACTACCACACTGAGACTCTGGAGAAGGGCAACGACAAGTACAGCATCACAGGTTTTGTGCCTGTACTGCTCAACGGGGAGAAGGCAAAACTCTTCCTCACCTTCGACGATGAGAACGAGCAGGGCTATGTTTCCGGAGTACAGTACGCGTACGACGAAGACGTTACCGGTGCAGAAGCGAAGATCGACACTGATCTCAAGGAAGGCGATGAGCTGACATTCACATGCGATTACTATCCGATGGGCGGCGGAGACAAGGACACCTACGAGATAGGCAAGATGAAGGTCACTGACCCTGACAGCATCGAGATCACGAACAAGGATCTTGAAAAGACTAAATCGGTGATAACCTACAGATTCACGGATATCTATGACCAGTATTACTGGACGCCTGCGCTTTAAGGCAAAGGCAGGACGGATAAAATATAATCCATTCAGTTATATTATTTGAAAGGAGCAACACTATGGATAAGTATGAATGCGGACCTTGCGGACATGTATATGATCCTGAAATCGGCGATCCGGATAACGGAATCGAGCCGGGAACAGCGTTCGAAGATCTCCCTGAAGACTGGGAATGCCCGGTTTGCGGAGTAAGCAAAGACATGTTCCAGAAAGTCGAATAACCAAAACGGCAGAGACGACTCCGGGAAAAGATACCGGAGTCGTTTTTTGGTTTTGATTCCATGGAAACGGACTTAGATGAACGACGCGACTTTGTCGCCGGTCTCGGCTGTGGTGAGCGGAACCGCATCGCCTGTTGCGATGTCAAAGGTTCTGAAGCCCGCTTTAAGGAAGGACCGGACGGCGTTATCGACCGCGTCGGCTTCTTCTTTCAGACCGAAGGTGTATCTGAGCATCATGCCGGCGGAGAGAATCGTAGCCAGCGGGTTGGCTTTGCCTGTTCCCGCGATGTCAGGCGCGGAACCGTGTACCGGTTCGTACATTCCGAAATTTCCGTCGGCCAGACTCGCCGAAGGGAGCATGCCGATGGATCCCGTGATCTGGCTCGCCTCATCGGAGAGTATGTCGCCGAAGATGTTGCTCGTCACGATGACATCGAAGTGCTTCGGGTTCCTGACCAGCTGCATTGCCCCGTTGTCAACGTACATGTTGTCCAGAGCGACTTCCGGATAATCGGCGGCGACTTCCGCGACTGTCTTTCTCCAGAGGCGCGAGCTCTCCAGAACATTGGCTTTATCTATGCTCGTCACGCGTTTGCCGCGCTTCATTGCCATGTCAAAGGCAACCTTGGCGATACGTCTGATCTCTTCTGTTGAATACTGTTCGACGTCATAGGCCGCAGGTCCCATCTCTGTTTCCTTGAAACCCTTTTCGCCAAAGTATATGCCGCCTGTCAGTTCGCGGACAACGACGATGTCCAGACCGCCGTCTATGATTTCCGGCTTGAGAGGTGAAGCGTCCGCAAGCTCATCAAAAACCATGGCGGGACGCAGATTCGCAAAGAGCCCGAGCTCCTTCCTGAGTCCCAGCAGGGCGCGCTCAGGTCTTTCGTCGCCGGGCAGATCGTCCCACTTTGGACCGCCTACAGCGCCCAGAAGAACAGCGTCTGATGCCTTTGCGATATCGACCGTCTCGTCAGGAAGACACCTTCCGGTTTCGTCGATAGCCGCTCCTCCGGCCAGCACGTATGTGTATTCAAAGGTATGTCCGAACCTCTCGCCGACGGCGTCCAGGACCTTGGTCGCTTCATCAATTACTTCCGGGCCTATGCCGTCGCCTTTTACTACTGCAATTCTGTATTTCAATTTCAATTCTCCTTACTTGTCGTTCTGCTTCTCTTTTATCGAATTCATGAGCCCGCCGCTTCTGATGATATTCTGAATGAATTCAGGAAAAGCCTGAGCCTTATATGTTTCCCCCTTTGTTATGTTGGTTATGACGCCGGAGTCAAAATCCACGGAGACCTCGTCGCCGGCTTCGATGCTTTTGCTCGCCTCAGGGCATTCCAGAATCGGAAGGCCGATGTTGATTGCGTTGCGGTAGAAGATGCGCGCGAAGGTGGACGCGATGACGCAGCTAATGCCTGACGCCTTGATGGCGATAGGGGCGTGCTCTCTGGAGGAGCCGCAGCCGAAGTTTTCTCCTCCGACCATGATGTCGCCGTCGCTGACTTTGCGTACGAAGTCCGTGTCGATGTCTTCCATGCAGTGGCTCGCCAGTTCCTTGTGATCCTGGGTGTTCAGGTAGCGTGCCGGGATTATTACATCCGTGTCGATGTTATTTCCGTATTTATGTACAAATCCTTTTGCGTTCATTTATAAGCTCCTTTCCGGTCTGAAGTCGTCCGGGCCCGCGATGCGCCCGGCCAGTGCCGATGCCGCTGCCACCTGAGGGCTGGCAAGATATATTTCCGAATCGACAGCGCCCATGCGGCCGACGAAGTTTCTGTTCGTAGTCGCGACGCAGCGCTCACCGCTTGCCAGAATGCCCATGTGACCGCCGAGGCACGGTCCGCAGGTCGGTGTTGAAACTACGCATCCCGCGTCGATGAATATATCGATGAATCCCGCCTTGATGCAGTCTTTGTAGACTTTCTGTGTTGCCGGAATGATGATTCCTCTGACGCCCGGCGCGATGTGTCTGCCTGCGAGTATTTCCGCGGCAGCTTTCATGTCGGAGAATCTGCCGTTGGTGCATGAACCGATTACAACCTGGTCGATCGGTATATCGCCGACTTCATCGACGGTCTTCGTGTTCTCAGGAAGGTGAGGGAAGGAGACTGTCGGGCGAATCGATGACAGGTCGATGTCGTAGACCGCCGCGTACTCCGCGTCATCATCCGCTGCAAAGGCAGTATAGTCTCTGCCTGTCCTTTCCTTTATGAACTGCTCAGTCACTTCGTCGACAGGGAATATTCCGTTCTTGCCGCCGGCTTCGATGGCCATGTTGCAGATACAGAGCCTGTCGTCCATCGACAGCGTCGCAACACCCGGACCGGTGAATTCCATTGAACGGTACAGGGCGCCGTCGACGCCTATCATTCCGATGATGTGGAGGATGACGTCCTTGCCGCTGACGCCTTCCTGAAGCGATCCGGTCAGATTGAACTTCAGAGCTTCCGGCACCTTGAACCAGGCCTGTCCTGTGGCCATTCCGGCCGCCAGATCAGTTGAGCCCACACCGGTCGAAAAGGCTCCGACTGCGCCGTAGGTGCAGGTGTGTGAGTCCGCGCCGATTATTACGTCGCCGGGAGTTACAAGTCCCTTTTCAGGGAGGAGGGCGTGTTCGATGCCCATGTCGCCCACATCGTAGAAGTTGTCTATGTCGAATCTCTTCGCGAAGGCGCGGCATTTTTTGCACTGCTCGGCGCTCTTTATATCCTTGTTCGGTGTGAAGTGGTCCATGACGAGAGATATCCGGCTCTTGTCGAATACGCTGTCGAAGCCGGCTCCGTCGAACTCATTTATGGATACCGGACCCGTGATATCGTTGGCGAGAGTCATGTCCAGGCGGGCGTTGATCAGCTGTCCCGCGCTGACTGATTCAAGCCCCGCGTGGGCTGCCAGTATCTTTTGTGTCATTGTCATTCCCATGTTATGTTTATCCTTTCTGCCGGTCTAGACGGCTTCGCCTCTCGCTTCGTCTTCATCGAGGAAGTGGGTGTGCTTGTTCATTCTGTTCAGCGCGCTTACGAGAGCGTTGACTGAAGCGAGGATGATGTCTGCCTGCGTGCCGACTCCCCAGTACTGATTGCCTTCCTTGTCCGCGATGCAGATATACGCTGCGGCCATGGAGTTCGAATCCGCGCTTATGGCGTGTTCTGAATATGTTATGAACTCATAGTTGCTGAAGTTGTATTCAGTCTTTCTGAGGGCGTTGCTTACCGCGTCCAGACGTCCGTTTCCTGTAGCCTTGAGGTTGTAGACTACATCATTTATGACGACTCTCATCTCTACGCCGTATGCTTCAGCTCCTTCGCTCTTTGTAGTCGGCAGATGGCTGAATGTTGCGTGGGTGATATCGAGAGGATCGAAGTAGTTGATGTACTCTTCCTTGAAGATCCTGAAGATTTCGTCCGCGGACAGCTCCTCAGCTCTCCTGTCGGATATTCCCTTCATCATGTAGCCGACTTCAGGGCGCATCATCTGAGGAATGTCGAAGCCGTGGTCGCGCTTGATGAGATATGCGACGCCGCCCTTGCCGGACTGGCTGTTGATTCTGATTACACTGCCGTCGTACTTACGTCCTACGTCGTGCGGATCGATAGGCAGATACGGAACGGTCCATCTTGAAGGATCCGTTTCCTCACGCCAGTTCATGCCCTTGGCGATGGCGTCCTGATGTGAGCCCGAGAACGCTGCAAAGACAAGGGAGCCGCTGTAAGGATGGCGCGGGCTGACCTGCAGGCCTGTGAAGTGCTCGTAGGCTCCGACAACATCAGGCATGTGTGAGAAGTCAAGACCCGGGTCAACGCCGTGGCTGTACATGTTCATGGCCAGGGTGACAATATCTACATTTCCGGTGCGCTCCCCGTTGCCAAAGAGGGTGCCTTCGATTCTGTCTCCGCCTGCGAGAAGTCCCAGTTCTGCCGCCGCGACAGCTGTTCCTCTGTCATTGTGCGGGTGAAGTGAAATGCAGATGCTTTCTCTGTTGTGGAGATTGTTGCTTATGTATTCCACCTGGTTCGCGAATATGTGAGGCATGGACATCTCGACTGTAGCCGGCAGGTTGATGATGACCTTGTTGTCAGGCGTCGGTTCCCAGATGTCGATGACCGCGTTGCATACGTCGAGGGCGTATTCCATCTCAGTGCCGGTGAAGCTTTCAGGCGAGTACTCATACTGGTAGTGCGTGTCCGGATGCTCGGCGGCGATCTCCTTGATCAGCGACGCTCCGTCTGTTGCGATCCTCAGTATCTCTTCCTTTGAAGCGCGGAAGACCTGCTGACGCTGCGCGTAGGAGACAGAGTTGTACAGGTGCACGACAGCGTGCTTGACGCCTTTGAGAGCCTCAAATGTCTTTTCTATGATATGTCTTCTGGACTGTGTAAGTACCTGAATCACAACATCGTCAGGAATCAGGTTGTCCTGGACCAGTCTGCGGATGAATTCATATTCCGTATCGGAGGCGGCAGGGAAGCCGACCTCGATTTCCTTGAATCCGATGCGGCACAGGAATTTGAACATGTCCAGTTTTTCCTGCAGCGTCATGGGCTCGATCAGAGCCTGATTGCCGTCCCTTAGGTCAACGCTGCACCATCTCGGAGCTTCTGTTACATGATCTCTATTGATCCATTCGAACTTTTCCTGTGGTGGCGGGTAATAGCCCGGCCGGTACTTTGTGTGATTCTGCATAGTCGCCATTTTGTTTTTCTTCCTTTCTTTTGACTTTTTGGTTTGAATGAGCGACTGCTGAAGACGTTTAGATAATAAAAAACGTCTCTTCAGCAATCATAGATTGTAAAGAGACGAAAAACTGCATTAACAGTATAATTCCGCGGTACCACTCTTCTTGCCTGTATCAGGTCCATCAACCGGAGGGACAGGCCGCTCATTTTAAGCTTCCGCTCGGGGGTGAGACACCGAAGCGCGCCTGCGGCCTTTCACCATATGGCCGCTCTCTGTTGAGACGTCGTATTTCGATTTGTTCCCGTCATGGCAGAAAAAGATTATTGAATACGTTGACAATGTTAACTCTTTAGCCTATAAAAGTCAACACCGAAAATACAAAAAGTATACAATTTTGGTACTACGCGAGTGCGGCCCCCAGTTTCCGGCAGGCCTCTTTGCCTTCTTCGTCCGGTTCCAGGTGGCAGATTACGAAATCACAGGCAAGGTTCGCTCCCGCAGATTTGCAGCGCGCTTCCCAGTTACGCATCCATTCACCATCACCCCAGTCATAGGATCCAAACAGAGCGATTTTTTTACCGCTGAGAGAAGCCTCGCACGCCGTAAACATCGGATCGAACTCATCCTCCTCAAGAATCTCATCGCCCATTGCAGGACAGCCGAAACCGACTGCGTCATAGCCACTCATGCTGTCTGATCCAAAATCTGCCGCTGTGAGAAGATCTACTTCTGCGCCGGCTGATATTGCTCCTTCGGCGACTGCTTTCGCCATTGCTTCTGTGTTTCCTGTCATACTCCAATAAACTACAGCAACTTTATTCATTGTTTTACCTCCATTCTGCGGTTTAAGCAGTAACTTGTGTTCTGACTGCCAGCTTTGCGATCGGCAGACCCCGTTCCAGGCATTTGAGATATACGCCTGTGCATTTGCTGAAGCGATCGAATTGTTTGCGCGCGCGATTCACATCGCCATAAACTTTCCAGTAGCCGCTGGTTTTGCTGTTTCTGCCCCTGAATTTAATAAACCCCTTTACATCTTCAGGAGGATATCCGAGAAACAGCCCCACCTCGTGAGGGAATTCATCGCATTCGTGAATCCTGTCAGACAGTCTTCTGATACAGTCTTCGTGATTGGACGCGTCATATCCGAAGCGCGCCAGAATGTCCCTGGCGTCTTCCATGTTCAGGTCATTTTGCAGACGTCCCGGGCGGTATATGTACAACAAAGCCCGAATGCAGCCTACGCTGCAGCCTTTGTCACTGTATTGAATGTGCCCCTTGTTTCTGGTTTTGCCGCAGTTTACATGGCAGGCGATCCTGAGCACAGTGACTCTGAGGTCTTTTTCAGTCAGAATCTGATTCAGCTGCTGCACTTCAGCATCGAGCTGCTCTTCACTCGAGAAGGTTGCCGTAAACATGTTTCCTGTTTTCAGTCCCGCCAAAGTCGGCGCGCAGTGTCTTACAATTAAATCTTCAGACATATATGCTCCTGTTCCTGTTATATTTGGTTAGTTATAACTAACTCAGGCCCTAAAATAAACACCCGCTGGGGTGGAAAGGATTTGATGAAACAAATGCGGTTAGTTATAACTAACTATCTGAAGTATAGAATACTTCCGGATGGTTGTCAAGAACAATTCGCAACATCATTCACACAATCTTTGCATAATCAATCCTTTCAGCGGCAATAGTTTTGTAGTATAATGTTAGCCGTACGGAATCCGTCTAAACGGCGGACATAAATCAGCAGTTAATGTGAAAAAACATATCAATAAAAAAGGAGAACCCTGCATGAACAGAAATATCACAGATTCGATTATTTACATCGGCGCCAACGATCATGACATTGATCTGTTTGAGGGCCAGTACATTGTGCCGAACGGCATGGCATACAATTCCTACGCTGTTGTAGGCGAAAAAATCGCCATCATGGACACTATCGATAAGTCAAAGACAGACGAGTGGCTTCAGAACATAGAGGCTGCAATCAAGTGCGATGCACCGGACTATCTGGTTGTTCAGCACATGGAGCCGGACCACTCTGCGTCCATCCAGGCGTTCGTTGAGAAGTATCCGAACGCTACAGTCGTAGGAAACAAGAAGACTTTCAAGATGATCGGCCAGTTCTTCCCTGAGCTGGAGATGAAGAACACTCTGGAAGTCGAGAACGGCGACAAGCTGGATCTGGGCGGACACGAACTGAACTTCGTATTCGCGCCGATGGTTCACTGGCCTGAGGTCATGATGACTTATGATCCTGTTGAAAAGATTCTCTTCTCAGCAGACGGATTCGGTAAGTTCGGCGCTCTGGATGTAGACGAAGACTGGGCCTGCGAGGCAAGACGCTATTACTTCGGAATCGTAGGCAAGTACGGACCTCAGGTTCAGACAGTGCTCAAGAAGGCAGCCGCTCTGGACATCGAGAAGATCCTGCCGCTCCACGGACCGATGCTCGAAGAGGACCTGGGATACTACATCGGCCTCTACGACACATGGTCAAGCTACCTGGCTGAGTCAGACGGCATCTTCATCGCCTACACTTCAGTTTACGGCCACACAAAGGCCGCCGCTGAAATGCTCCGCGACGAGCTGGTAGAGCTGGGCGTTCCGACTGTAGAGATTACAGATCTGGCAAGAGATGACTGGGCAGAGGCTGTTGAGGACGCTTTCAGATACGACAAGCTGGTTCTGGCCACAACAACATACAATTCGGAGATCTTCCCGTTCATGAGACAGTTCATCGATCACCTGACCGAGAGAAACTTCCAGAAGAAGACCGTTGCTTTCATCGAGAACGGTTCATGGGCTCCGACAGCAGCCAGAGTAATGAAGGGCATGTTCGAGAAGAGCAAGGACATCACATTCGCAAAGAACACTGTTTCGATCCTCTCCGCAATGAACGAAGAGAACAAGGAGCAGATCAAGGCGCTGGCAGCCGAGCTGGCAGCTGACTACATCAAGCCTGACGTTGAAGAGGAAGAGAAGAAGATCGATCCTACAGCTCTGTTCAAGATCGGCTACGGACTCTACGTCATAACTTCAAACGACGGCAAGAAGGATAACGGCTTCATCGGCAACACTGTCGCTCAGGTAAGCAATGATCCTAGCAGAATCATCGTAGGCGTTAACAAGGCAAACTACTCCTGCGAGATCATCAACAAGACAGGCGTGCTCAACGTATGCACGCTCAACGAGCAGGCTCCGTTCCAGATCTTCCAGCACTTCGGATTCCAGTCCGGAAGAGACGTGGACAAGTTCGCTGACTTCGAGCACTACGACAAGTCAGGCAACGGACTGCCTTACCTGAACAAGTACGCCAACGGCTACATGTCACTGAAGGTATTCGATACAGTCGATACAGGAAGCCACCTGATGTTCTTCTGCGACATCACAGAGAGCGCTGTGCTCAACGATGTGGACACAATGACTTACACCTTCTATCAGAAGAACGTCAAGCCTCGTCCGCAGGAAGAAGTCAAGGGCTGGGTATGCGACGTATGCGGATACGTATACGAAGGCGAAGACCTTCCGGAAGACTTCATCTGTCCGCTCTGC
>JAFRCM010000077.1 GCA_017404365.1 Bacillota bacterium | reverse complement strand
GCCCTTGTTGCCGTTTATGAACTTCTCGCCAAGGAATCTGAGCACCTTGGTCTCTGATTCAGCTCTAGGCTTCGAATGCAGAAGCTCAGGATTGTCCGCAATGAATCCGGTGTCGCATTCGCCGGCTACGAAGGTCGGGTGATTGAGTACGTTCATCAGGAAGTTTCTGTTCGTCTTGACTCCCTGAACCTTCAGTTCTCTCAGAGCTCTTCTGGCCTTGTTTGCCGCGTCCTCCCAGCTTCTTGACCAGGATGTAACCTTAACAAGAAGACTGTCGTAGTATGGAGAAATAACGGCGCCTGCCTGCGCGTTGCCCGCGTCCAGTCTTATGCCGTATCCGCCAGGTGAAATATATCTGGTGATTTCTCCTGTATCCGGCGCGAAACCGTTCATAGGGTCCTCTGTCGTCACACGGCACTGGATCGAATACCCTCTAGGCTTGATCTGGCTCTGCTTTATGTTGACTTCCTTTGAGGACAGTCTGTAGCCTTCAGCAATGAGAATCTGGGCCTGTACTATGTCAATGCCCGTGGTCATCTCAGTTACTGTATGCTCGACCTGAATTCTCGGATTCATCTCTATGAAGTAGTGATTACCGTCTTTGTCGATCAGGAATTCTACTGTACCGGCGCTCTTGTAGTTGACTGCCTTCGCAATCTTGATGGCGTCGGAGCAAAGAGTCTTTCTGAGTTCATCTGAAATGCTCAGGGCCGGCGTGAATTCTATTACCTTCTGGTGGCGCCTCTGAATAGAGCAGTCACGTTCTCCAAGGTGAACTACATTTCCGTAGTTGTCGCCCAGCACCTGCACTTCGATATGCTTAGGTCTCTCGATGTATTTCTCAATGAAGATATCATCGATGCCGAATGCCTTTTCCGCTTCTGATCTGGCGCTCTCATACTGGGTCGGCAGTTCTTCGCTGCTGCGAACGATTCTCATTCCGCGTCCGCCGCCGCCTGCCGCTGCCTTGAGCATGACAGGATAGCCGCACTCTTCGGCAAACTTAAGCGCTGTTTTCACATCAGGAATCTTCTCAGCGATTCCCGGGATTGTAGGCACGCCGACAGACTGGGCAACAATCTTGGACTGCACCTTGTCTCCAAGCTGGTCCATCATGTCTCCGCTCGGGCCTATGAACACGATGCCGTTGGCTTCGCATGCTCTGGCGAACTCCGAATTCTCAGCCAGAAATCCGTATCCCGGATGTATGGCGTCGATGCCCTTTGTCTTTGCCAGTTCGATAATTTCATCTATTGCCAGATAAGCGTCTACAGGCGCTTTGCCTACGCCTATCTGATATGATCTGTCAGATTTTGTTCTGAAAAGAGTGTTCTTGTCTTCCTCTGAGTATATGGCTATGCTTCTGATGTCCAGTTCCTTACAGGCTCTGAAAATCCTGATAGCGATTTCTCCGCGGTTCGCGACCAGCACTCTCTTGAATTTTCTAGGTTCTGCCATAATACAACACCTCTCAAAAAAAATAATTGCGTATATAGGACATATACGCAATTATTATAACACATTTTGTCGCGGTTTACTACTCTAAAGTTGTTGAGTTCTTCACGGCGTTAAGTAAATAAGTAAATTCAAGTGTCGATGGAATTTAGTCTTCAGTAATCCTCCCGTACAAGTTATCATTACAGCAACACTGTGTCTGTGGCAGAAAGGAAGTGCCACAATGAATAACAGCGAGAGAAAACAAAAGCACCTTACACTGGAAGACAGAGTGGTCATCGAATCCGGTCTGAATGCCGGAAGCAGCATGCGGGCGATCGCTCTGGAACTCGGCAAGGACCCAAGCACTATCTCCAAGGAGGTCAGAAAGCGCAGGACGCACCTCGAACGCAATACCTTCAACGACACCACCAATCAGTGTGCTCTTCTCAAAGAGTGTCACCGGAAGAATGTATGTGACTCCGGCGCGATCACATGCCAGCGGCGGGAGTGCAGACGCTGCAGCAGATGCAACAGCATGTGCCCGGACTTTGTGCGGCGGGATTACCACTGCCCCAAACTCGACAAGGCGCCGTTTGTCTGTAATGCATGCAGGAAGAAGAGCGGATGCCGGCTTCTGAAAGCATACTACCGGGCCGCCAAAGCAAACAGCGATTACCGGACGGAACTTATTGAATCACGACGCGGATTGAACATTTCGGAAGAAGACCTGATCCGCCTGGACGGGATCGTCTCTCCCCTGATCCGGCAGGGACAGACACCGTATATGATCCTGAAAGCCCACCCCGAAATAAAATTATGCGAAAAAACGCTCTACAACTACATTGACAGCGGCGCACTCTCTGTCAAGAACATCGATCTGCCCCGGAAGGTCGCCTACAAGATCCGCAAGTCCAAAAAAGATCACAAAGAAACCACGAACCAGGAAATCTATGAAGGTCGCACTTACCGGGATTTTGAGGACTTCATAAAGCGGAACCCGGACACCAGGATCACGGAGATGGACACCGTTCTTGGCTGCGAGGGAAGCCGCAAGGTCCTCCTCACCTTTCACTTCAATCCCTGCGAGTTCATGATGGCATACCTTCTGGACAGCAAGGAAGCAAAGCATGTGAAAGCTGTATTCGATGAGATCGAGCGTGCCGTCGGGGATGTCCTCTTCAACAAAGCGTTCCCGCTGATCCTGACCGACCGCGGCAGTGAGTTCCAAAGGCCCGAGGAACTGGAGGTCGACTCTGACGGTGTGATCAGGACCAGCATCTACTACTGTGATGCCATGTGTTCCTGGCAGAAACCGCATTGCGAGAAGAACCACGAGTACATACGCAGGATATGTCCGAAGGGAAGTTCCTTCGACGCCCTCTCACAGGATGATGTGACACTCATGATGTCTCACATCAACAGCGCTCCGAGAGAAAGTCTGGGCGGCCATACCCCTCTGGAGATGGCCCGTATGATCCTTCCGGAGGAGATCCTGCAGTTGTTCGCCCTGAGGCAGATCGCATCGGATGATGTGATCCTCACGCCGAAGCTTCTGAAGTGATGCATAGTCCCCGCCCTGCCATTTGGTAGCGGAGCAGGATCCGCAGCGGAGGAGCCTGTCAGGGCCGTAAGCCGCGAAGCGGTGCGCAGCAGCCTTGACAGGCGCTGACGCGAGGATACGATCCCGCTGCAAATGCAGGGCGCAGCTAACCGATACGTTGTAACAAAAAAGATGATCTGCCATTGCTCCCCAGCGATCAGATCATCTTCCCCTAAAAAGAAACGCCACAGACACAGTGCAGCAATTACATACCGCCGAGACGGCAGGTGTGTGGAATTCAGTCTTGCCGACTGTTTTCCAGATGCTGGCGACCGCATACTCTGCTTTGTTTTTTTATTCAACCCTGATGGGTCAATTCCACTTTAAAGGGTCTGACAACCTATGTCAAACCCTTTTATGTTCTGAATTCTCCTGTCACAAAGAATTATGTGGAATTAACCCTTACAAGTGGAATTAAACTTTTTACTCAACG
>JAFRCM010000076.1 GCA_017404365.1 Bacillota bacterium | reverse complement strand
TCAACCGCGTCGATTCTGTACTCTGTGCCCGCAAGCATTTCTTCGATTTCGGACATGCTTCTGACGCCGAAGTAGTCGCCGTATATACGTATATTTTTTATGCGGCCGCGGCTGACGTTCAGTCTTACATCCACCAGCCCAAAATCAAACTTGCGGCTCGCGGCAGCAGCAAAAGCAGGCGACGCGCCGTAGTTCCACCCCCATGTGGAATACTTTTCATCGGCAAGCTTCTGAATTGCCGCCCTGTCCGAATCAGTCAATTCGTACGGAACCGCGCCGGGATAATTCTCAAGATAAAAATCGTAGAGGAGCAGCATGAACTCTTCAGCGCTCATGCTGCTCTCCTCTGTTTCATTATTTTCATGCTGCCGCATGTGCGACGAGATGTTCGTCACATGTGACCGGACAGATTTTACCGCCTTGCTTTCGATCTTCTTCCGGTTCGGGGTAAGCGCGCCGGAGATGTCTCTGACGTCGGAACTGAACATGAGAGTTCCGTGATGCATCATTCTGCCGTTCCTGACGCACTGAGCGTTGCCGGAAAACTTCTTCCCGTCTATCATCAGATCGTTTCTGCCGCTGAGCACCGCGCGCACGCCCAGCCCCTGAAGGAAATCCCTCACCATCTCCGTGAAGTATTCGTAGTTGGAGAACAGTCCTTCCCGGTATGTCTGTATAACAGTGTAATTCACATTCCCCAGATCGTGAAAGACTGCTCCCCCGCCGGTCAGTCTTCTGACGACGTTGATTCCGTTATCCCGCACGTACTGCGCGTCGATCTCCTCGATGGTGTTCTGGTTTTTCCCCACGACAACAGTGTTGTCGTTGCGCCAAAGCATTACTATGTCCTCATCGAAGCTGTCGATGAGATACTCCTCAGCGGCCTGATTGAAATAAGCGTTTTTACTGTCGTTGATTATAAGCAGCATCTTCTCAAATCCTGATACCTGTTTTCATTGTTCCATGCAGTTTACTGCGCAATGGCGTTCATCAGCTCGGTTGCCTTCTGGATGCCCGCGAGCTCATCAGCGTAAACCTCTTCGAGGTATCCTGCCTGCTGATCTCTGATCGCCTTGAGTGCTGCGATTTCTTCGCTCACATCAGCGCCTTCTTTATCGTACTTGTCTCTCAGTGAAACTACGATCGCGTTTGTGTCCGCGTGCGGATACTTGATGAGTCCGGCGCCCCATGTGTCATCACGCTTTTCGAAGAGCTGATTCTTCATGTAGTCGCAGGTCTCCTTGTCGAAATACATGTCGTACCACGACCAGTCGATTGCCCACAGATACTCGTCATAAGCCTCCTGAATGTTTCCTTTTTCAAGAGCTTCTATCGTAGCGTCAATATTGTCGAGATTGTCTTCATACATGTCGTGCCTGATGATTGCGTCAACATTTATGAAGTCGAGGCCAAGAAGTGAATCCTGGAACGCCAGATATACTTCCTGAGTCTTCTTGTTGAGCTCGGTCGCTGCAGCGTCGTCGCCTGATTCCTCAGTCTTGTCCATCACAGCCTGAACACCGTCCGCAGCTGCGTAGGCTTCCTTAATGGCGTCTGCGAACTGTTTCTGAGCATCGTCATTAAGCGATTTCTCAAAGTTCTTGATTCTCGCCTTGAAGTTCAGAGGTCTTACAAGACATGAATCCAGATCGATCGCGACCTTACCCATCGTCTTGATCATTTCCTCGGAGCCTTCCTTGTACAGAGGCTGGTATTTGAAGCTGTCATATGTGGAGTGATATCCATTGTCATCGTAGCTTGTGCCGTTTCCGTCACCCGCAACTATTGCCGGAATACCCTGTCTCGTCCACTGGAAGTCCTCAGTGTATGTGCTCAGTCCCTGGAATGCCCATTTGAATACACTGCTGTCTGACAGCTCTTCCACACTGTTCTTCGCGAATCCCTTGAGCTCTACTGAACTTCTCGTTCCCTTGTTGTCTTCTCCTTCAACAGGATATCCGCCGTCTATGTTCACGATTGCGAATCCGCCGTCTACCCAGTCAGGATGCTCAGTCATGATTTCCTCGTAAGCTCCTGTCGACCAGTCGTATTCGCTTCCTTCACGGCCCCATTCCTCGCAGCCGTGGAAGCAGAATCTGATCGTCTTGTCAGGTGTGTATCCGCTGTCGATCATGGCTTTTGCGACGGCCATCGAAGCTCCTACGCCCCACGCGTCATCATATTCCGCGTGGAAGTATCCATCCATGTGAGAGAAGACGAAGATCGTTTCATCCTCAGCTCCAGGAATCTCTCCATAGAGGTTGTGCGAGGTGGTGTTCTCAGTTACCTTTGAATCCGCGTTTAAGGTAACCTTTATTGAATCCTCTCCGGATGCCTTTATGGCTTTCTTCAGAGCATTGCAGTCCTTGCGGCTGATTGCCAGCGTCGGCGCGTCAGCAGGTCCGCAGAAGTCCTGTACGCCGATTCTCGTTCCGTCCTCATCCTTGTTGACGAATTCTCTCATGGCTACCGCAGCGAGCGCGCCCTTGACTTTTGCCTGATATGCCGGATAGTTGATCCACCAGTCCTCTTCCTGATTGACTTCAAAGAGAACCAGCTTGCCGGTCACATCCAGACCTTCGTAGTCGGCTTCGGTACCGCGGTTTACATACACGAGCTCGACTTCCTGATTGTCCGCCTGCAGCGTAGTCTGGTATCCGCCCAGGTCGATTTTCTGCTCTTCGCCCTTTGCGTTCGTGAACGTTATATTCGCTCCGTTGAATGTCCATCCGTCAACGGTGATGTCATCGACCGTTACATTGTTCAGGCCGATGTCGTTCATGACGCCCTCAAGGTACTGGCATGTCTCATACTCCGCCGGTGATCCCGATGACCTCATGCCTACTGCTTCGTCATCTCCGAACGCGGCAACCTTCTTCGTCACTTCTGTCGCAAAGTCAACGTCAACCGCATCTGCAAAAGCAGTATACTCCTCGCTCAGCTCCGGAGCCGCAGCCGCTTCCTCTTCCTGACTTTCGCCGGTATCGCTGCTTCCGCATCCGGCAAGACCGAAGATGGTGAACGCAAATACAACTGACATCATTATGGCCAGAATCTTTTTCATGTCCTTTCTTCCTCCTCTCTTCCTTGTATAATGATCGCCTGTTTACTTTCTGTGTCTATTTTACTATTATTTATCGGTTTAGCACAGTAAAATTATGGATAAAACAAAATCCCGCAGAAGCGGGACCATTACAGTCTCTGCTCTGCGGGATATCGCTGTTTTAGTGAATTGTACTCACGCGTTTCTTCTTATTTCGCTGCTTCTGCAAGCGCTTCTTCGAAGATCTTCAGTCCAGCTTCCAGCTGCTCATCAGTTGCAACCAGTGGGCAAAGGATTCTGATAACGTTGTTGAATGTTCCTGCTGCTTCCAGCATCAGGCCCTTGTTCATAGCGTTCTGTACGATCTTTCCTACGATCTCTGCATCCGGTGTCTTCTTCTCGTCCTTGATGAACTCGATACCCATCATTGCGCCGGTTCCTCTTACGTCGCCGATGCACGGATACTTCTTCTGCATCTCTTTGAAGCCGTTGCCGAGTACGTCTGCGATGTGCAGTGCCTTTGCAGGGAAGTCATCTCTTGTCATGACTTCGATTACCTTCAGCGCTGATACTGCTGCCAGAGCGTTTGCTCCGTATGTTCCGCCGATCGTTCCAGGGTTTACCTTGTCCATGATCTCCTTGCTCGCTACGATCGCTGAGAGAGGAATTCCGCCTGCGATCGACTTGGCTGTCGTCATGATGTCAGGAGCGCAGCCTGCTTCTTTGTAGTACTCTGATGCGAACATCTTGCCGGATCTTGCCCATCCGCACTGTACTTCGTCGCATACCATCAGGATTCCGTGCTCGTCGCAGATCTTTCTTACTGCCTTTACCCACTCGAGCGGTGCAGGAATGAATCCGCCTTCGCCCTGTACAGGCTCGAACAGGATAGCTGCGCATGATTCATACGGTGTTGCCTCGATGAATACTTCTTCCAGCTTGCTTACATAGTAGTCGATTGCTGCCTGTCCCTCCAGGTCGCCAGGAGCTCTGTAGAGGTTAGGGAACTCTGCTCTGTAGATTCCGTCTGGGAATGGTCCCATTCCTACTGCGTATGACTTCTTAGCTGTCATTGTCATCGTCAGGGCTGTTCTTCCGTGGAACGCGCCTGTGAATACGATGATGTTAGGTCTTCCTGTAGCGTTTCTCGCTACCTTTACCGCGTTCTCATCTGCTTCTGAACCGGAGCATACGAAGAATGCCTGCTTCTCCTCGCCTCTTACCGGCGCGATCTTGCAGAACTCTTCTGCCAGTGCTACGTAAGGCTCATGAGTAGTGATGTTGAACATTGAGTGGAAGTACTTGTCCGCCTGTGCCTTGACCGCTTCGATCAGCTCAGGATGTGAGTATCCGATGTTCAGTACGCCTACGCCTGCGATCCAGTCCAGGAAGATGTTGCCGTCAACGTCTTCGAACATTGCTCCTTCGCCTCTTTCGATAACTGCCTTGTAAGCAGTTCCGATGGCCTTAGGTGTTGCCTTTGCTCTTCTCTCGATCAGAGCCTGCGCCTTAGGGCCCGGCAGCGGAGTTGTAATTTTAGGTAATGCTGTTCTTAATTCTGACATGATCTTTCCTCCTTGAAATATATTGTCATTTTATATAAGGAACATGTTAAAGAAACGAATACGTTTCTGCTGAATCAATTGTATCACAATGGAAATCATTCAAATGGATTGATTTCATTACATTCGTGTCGCGTTTATTTAATTATGTTGCTGACTTGTGTTATTTCTTCCTGTTCCTGGCTTTTTTGCTCTTGCTTATGGTCTCCTCTCTCGCCGCCTTAAGCTCAGCGATCTGTTCATCCGTCAGCTCAACATTTTCACTCTCTTCAGATTCGGAAATTACGGAACCCAGATTGATGACTGACTTCTCCAGTTCCATAATTATGTTGTTTATCTTAGCCAGCTTCTCCGGATCCGTCCCTTTGTTTACGCTGAGGTTTGCATTGTAGAGAATGTCCTCAAGTCTTCTTCTGACGTTGTACAGATTCTCACGGGCCTCGTTGACTCTCTTCTCGTCGACCGCGTCGGCAATGGCTTCCTTCATGGTTATGACGCCGCCGCCCTCTTCGAGCTCATACTCGGAGTTGACGTTCACAGGAATGGCGTCGAAGCCTATCTGTTCTTTAACAGTCTTCGCGAATTCAAGCTTCACTTCCGGTTCGCCGTGTACCAGGAACAGCTGCTTCGGTCCTTTCTGGAATCCCTTGAGCCATCCGAGCAGTCCGTTCATGTCGGCGTGGCCGGAGAATCCCTCCAGGTTGTGAATCTTCGCGTTGACCTGAACGCTTTCGCCAAAGAGGGTTACTTCCTTCGCGCCGTCGATAATGCATCTGCCCAGAGTCCCCTCGGCCTGATAGCCGACGAAGATTATACTGTTCCTCGCGTCCCAGAGATTGTGCTTCAGGTGATGACGGATTCTTCCTGCTTCACACATGCCGCTGGCCGAGATGATTACCTTAGGCTCTTTATCTATGTTCAGCCACTGGGATTCCTCCGTGGACTGTGTGAATTTCAGGTTCGGAAACTCCAGCGGATTCTCGCCTTTGCTGATGTAATCCTTGGTTTCGTCATCGAATACCTGCGCGTTGTTCTTGAAAACCTCAGTAGCCGCGGCAGCCATCGGGCTGTCTACATATACCTTGATATTTGACAGCTGTTCCTGCCGCGGATCAGTAGGATCTTCGTATATTCTGTTAAGTTCGAAAATCAGTTCCTGCGTTCTGCCTACAGCGAATGACGGTATTACTGTATTGCCGCCGCGCGCAGCCGTTTCACAGATGATGTCCACGAGATGATTTACATCCATGGCGTTGTCCGGGTGATTTCTGTTGCCGTATGTCGTCTCCATGATGACGTAGTCGGCCTTTTTTATGATGGTAGGATTTCTGAGAATCGGACGGTCCATGACACCCAGGTCGCCGGAAAAGACGATCTTGGAAGCGCGGACTCCTGACTCGCCTTCCTCTTTCTCGGAAACAAATATCTCTATTTCTCCTGAACCTAATATGTGTCCCGCGTCATTGAAACAGATGCGCACTTCGTCGTTGAGTTCAACAAGCTGATTGTAGAGAACCGGCTTCACGAACTTCAATGATTCCTCCGCGTCCTTTTCGGTGTACAAAGGCTCGACGAGCGGTCTTCCCGCTCTGGAGTTCTTTCTGTTCTGCCATTCCGCTTCCTGCTCGTGGATGTGTCCGCTGTCAATGAGCATGATTCCCAGCAGGTCCGCCGTAGCGTCAGTGCAGTAAATCTGTCCTTTGAATCCTCTCTTCACGAGGAGCGGAATTCTGCCGCAGTGGTCGATGTGCGCATGGCTCAGGACAAGATACTCGATCTCAGCAGGATCAAAAGGAAACGGTTCATGGTTCAGTTCCTCCTGTGCCTTGCCTCCCTGGAACTGTCCGCAGTCCAGCAGCACCTTATGATGCGCCGTCGTAATCAGATGACATGATCCAGTAACGCCTGTTGTTGCTCCGCAAAATTGAATTTTCATGGTCTCTTTCCTCCCGGAATTTTGTCATTCCGTTTTTTCTCAGTCGATTATTTCTTTTATCAGTTCCGGCTTTTCGGTTCTGTCCGTACCTATTGTGTATGCCGCGCGGGCTTCTTCTGCCCCCGCTTCTGCCTTTGCTTTATTGTTTCCGAACACGGTGCAAAGCAGGTCTCCCGCGGCGACTTCGTCGCCGGTTTTCTTATCTAAAAGTATGCCTGCGGCCATGTCTATTTCGTCCTCTTTTTTCTGGCGTCCCGCGCCTGCATGCTGCGACGCCAGACCGATCTTCATGGCATCAAGACCTGTAACGAATCCCGCTTCATCAGCTCTTACTTCTACTGCAAAGGCAGCCTGAGGAAGCAGATTCATGTCTTCCGTGATTCTCTCGTCTCCGCCCTGATTGGCTACGAACACCCTGAATTTCTCAAGAGCTTTGCCGCTTTCAAGAGCTTCCAGCGCCTTCTTCTCCGCGTCGTCTCTGTCCGCCGCGCAGCCGCCGAGAAGTATCATCTCCGCAGCGAGCCTCAGCGAGAGATTTCTTATGTCCTCAGGACCTCCGCCCTTAAGAACGTCCATGGCCTCACCGACTTCCAGGGCGTTTCCAACGGCATTTCCAAGCGGCTGTTCCATGTTCGATATTACGGCCGTCATGCTTTTGCCGCTGCCTTTGCCGATGTCCACCATCCACTCAGCCAGCTCCCGCGCGTCCTCATATGTCTTCATGAAAGCGCCCGCGCCGCATTTGACATCCAGCACTATCGCGTCAGCGCCCGCCGCAAGCTTTTTGCTCATTATGCTTGAGGTGATCAGAGCTATGCTCTCGGTTGTTCCCGTCACATCGCGGAGAGCGTACATCTTCTTGTCCGCCGGTGCAATGTGTCCCGTCTGACCGATTACCGCTATGCCCTTTTCATTAACTGACCTGATGAACTGGTCACGTTCCATGGACGTAACAAAACCGGGAATGGACTCCATCTTATCGACTGTTCCTCCCGTAAATCCCAGACCGCGTCCGCTCATCTTGGCAATCGGCACTCCACAGGCAGCTGCTATCGGCGCGACTATAAGTGTGGTTTTGTCGCCGACGCCGCCGGTAGAGTGTTTATCGACTTTGATTCCTTTGATGTCCGAAAGATCGACCGTATCACCTGAATCTCTCATGATTCCTGTGAGCTGAACTGTCTCTTCCTTCGTCATTCCGTTGAGGCATATTGCCATGAGCAGCGCTGACATCTGATAGTCCGGAATCACACCGTCTGTAAATCCCATGACCATGTATTCGATCTCGTCTTTGCTCAGAGCTTCGCCGCGTCTTTTTTTATTTATAATATCTACTGCATTCATATGGTAATTATACCACAAATCATACTGTTGACTCCGTCTTGGTACATAGTTTTTATGCCCGCAGGTGAAAAAGCTTTTGCGTCTTTATGCTACTGTGTTAAAATGACACATAAGATAGAGAAACGGCTATAGAGAGGAGCATACTTATGTATCTCGTACAGAAGTACGGCGGCAATTATCTCAAGAACAATGATGACCTGACAAAGATCGCCGACCACATCGCGAATCACCGTGAGGAGCTGGGAGACCTGGTTCTGGTCACGGCGGCGATGCATGAAATCGCAACTGAAATGCTGGAGAGGGCTGAAGAGTTCAGGCTGTAAGAGCCGGCGCGGAAAAAGCAATTGCGAAGCGTTTGGATAAGAAGAGGCCGCCGCATTGTATGCGGCGGCCTCTTGTTGTTTTTGCACGAAATTATTATTCGTAGTGAGTCTTGAGTGAAAGTTTCTTTTCCTTCTTGGCGTTCGTAGTGAACTTGATGTGAGTAGGATCCTTCGCCATGCGAACAGCTTCGCCGTTCTTGTCGCGAACCTTCCACTTGATCTCTCCCGGAGTGATGCATTCCTGTACAGGACATACATTCAGGCAGAGGTGGCATCCTACGCAGTTATCATTCAGCTCAGGTCTTCTCTTCTTCTCGTTCCAGTCGATTGCCTGGTGAGCAGCGTCATAGCAGGAGATGTAGCATCTGCCGCATCCGATGCACTTCTTATCATCGAACTTAGGCAGTACTTTGTACTCTCTGTTCAGCTCTTCAGCAGGAATCAGGTTAGGAAGCGCGCTTCCGATGAACTGATCCAGGTTATCGTAACCCTTCTCGTCCATGAAGTGCATGAGACCTGAAGCCATGTCTTCTACGATTCTGTAACCATACTGCATGATCGCGGTAGTAACCTGGATGTTTCTGCAGCCGATTGCCAGGAATTCAGCAACGTCTCTCCAAGTTTCGATACCGCCGATACCGGACATCTCGTGACCGTGTCCGAAGTCCCACTTGCCGGCCTTAACCATCTTGTGGATCTCTTCGTCCTGCAGAACCTGAGCGCAGAATCTGAGAGCGATAGGCTTAACAGCAGCTCCGGAGTAACCGGAGATGGATGACTTACCATCAACTACAGGCATGCCTGTGTTGTTCTCGAAGTCGATGTTTGTGATCGACTTGATAGTGTTGATGGCAGATACTGCAGCAGCTCCGCCCTTGATGGCAGCTCTTGCGTGCTCTTCCATGTTCTTGCAGTTCGGAGTCATCTTGGCTACGAACGGAATGTGAGGAACTGTTTCTGCAACAGCTCTTGAGTATGATTCTACCAGCTCGTTGTTGGTACCAACGTCGGAACCCATGTCATGTGAAGTCATCTGAGGACATGAGAAGTTACCCTCGATGATCTTTGCTCCGCACTCGTCAGCCATCTTGGCCAGCTTTTTCCACTCTTCAACGCTTGAGCCCATGATTGAAGCGACTGTGATGTGCTCAGGATAATCCCTGTTCAGTCTGTACATGTACTCAAAGTTTACTTCTGTCGGTTTGTCGGAGATCTGCTCCATGTTCTTGAAACCAACCCATGGGAGACCTTCCTTGTTAGTCTGGTCGAATCTAGGTGAGCATTCGTCAGCTACGAAGATACCGATAGTCTTGAAGAAGCATCCGCCCCAGCCGGTTTCGTAGCACTTAGCTACCATGTCGTAATTTCCGCCTACTGGTGATGATGAAAGGAAGAACGGATTCAGACAATCAACACCCAGATATTTCAATGATAAATCTTTCTTAACTGCCATTCTACTTCACTCCTTTCTTTTCCAGATAAGCAATGATTGAGCCAGCTGCTTCCTTGCCTTCTGCTACAGCTTCAACAACCGTCTTGCCGCCGTTGACGATATCGCCGCCAGCGAAGAACTTGCCGCCTGCTTTTCCGCCCTTCTTGACGCCAATCAGGCCCTTCTTGTCCAGATCGAACTCGCCGATTGCAGCCATATCTTCCGGCTTCTGGCCTGTCGCGAATACCAGCGAATCACAGCTGAATTCAGCCTTGGCCTTCTTGTCATAGAATCCGGCTGCCTCAACAGTCTTCAGCAGAGTCTTTGTGCCCTTTGCTGCTACTGGATACAGTCCTGTTGTAATGCCGATGCCCAGTGACAGAGCATAGTGGAATTCATTGATGTTTGCAGGAGCTTCTTCGATTGATCTTCTGTAGAGGATTCTTACGTCGTCCGCGCCGAGCAGCTTAGCTGTTACCGCGCAGTCGATTGCAACGTCGCCGCCGCCAACTACGACAACTCTATTGCCAGGATCGAAGTCTTTTTTCTTAGTTCTTGCTTCTTTCAGGAAATCGATCGCTGAATATACGCCCTTCAGGTTTGCGCCCTTGAATCCATGAGCGTCAAGGCTTGGCTTCCAGAGGCCAGCGCCTACGAATACAGCATCGAATGGTTCCAGATCTTCAGCCTTTGCTTCTTTGTTGAATACGAACTTAACGCCGAGTCCCTTGACCTGAGCGATATCGTGATCAACTACTGCCTGAGGGAGTCTTGATGGAGTAATTCCATAAGTTAATACTCCGCCTGCTTTTGCTTCTCTTTCGAAAACGGTTACTTTGTAACCGGCCTTAGCCAGTTCAGCAGCGCATGCCAGTGATGCAGGGCCCGCTCCTACGCAGGCGATCTTGGCAGCCTTCTTTTCGGCAGGCGCCTTCAGAGTCTTCATCTTGAACAGTTTCTCCTGTTCGATGGCGTATCTCTGCAGCTTACCGATTTCGATAGGCTTGTCTATGCCGCATCTCGAGCAGGCTTCCTCGCAGAGGTTGTCATAAGGACATACTCTTGCGCAGGTTCCGCCGAGAACGTTGTTCTCTCTGATCGTTTCAGCAGCGCCCTTGACGTTTCTGAATCTGATCGATCTGATGAACTTAGCAGGATCAGTTCCTGCCGGGCAGCCCTTGCTGCATGGTGCGTCGTGGCAAAGCAGACATCTTGCTGCTTCTTCTAAAGCTGTCCTGTGAGTGAATCCCTGAACAGCTTCAGCAGTGTACTTTGCTTTTACTACTTTACTCAATTTGATTCCTCCTTTTCAGGTGCCTCTCCAAGGACCAGGTCCTTAGATAGCAAACTGGCGGAAAAGAGGTTTTCCGTCAGTTTGCGTATTAGTCTCTAAAATTGTTCTGACTAGAACTCAGGTGAAGCGTCGCACTTCAGAACTGCGTTCAGAGTTGCAGTAGCAGCAGCTGTGCAGTCTTCGTCTGAAACGTGTTCAGGCTCGCAGTGTGACAGACCGTCCTTAGTTCTTGAGAAGATCATTGTAGTAGGGATCATGTAAGCGCAGAACTGAGCGTCGTGGCCGGCGCCTGACAGGATCTTCTGCCACTTAGCACCCATCTCGTCCATTGATTCTTCTACGAATCCGATCAGTCTGGAGTCGAATGGTACTGGATCTCTCTTCCACTGTTCTTCTATGTCGCAAGTGCACTGCTGATACATTTCGCCAGCCATCTCCTTCAGGATGTCCATGCACTTGTCAAGAACTTTCTGGTCAGGGTGTCTTACATCCAGTGAGAACTCTGCTTCGTCAGGAATGCAGGTGTGGATGCAAGGGTGTACATAGATTTCACCAGTTGTGAATACGAATTCATATTCGCTTTCGCCGCTCTCTACGAGTTCCTTGTTGTATGCGTCATATCTCTCATGCAGCTTGCAGAGGAAGTCTGCAGCAGCGTGGAGAGCGTCATGTCTCTTAGCCATTGGGAATGTACCAGCGTGAGCTGTGAATCCGTGGAATCTTACTCTGTAGTTGAACATACCCATTACGAGCTGTACAGCACCGATTTCGTTGCCGTTATCCTCGAGGATAGGTCCCTGCTCGAGGTGAGTCTCGAACATTGCGCAGTACTTGTCAGGGCTGATTCTGTTAGCCTTGTCGCCTTTGTACTTGGATGCTGCGAGAGCTTCTCCGAAATTAGCGAACTCTGACTTGTCCATCGGCTTTGAAGCCATCATTTTGTCATATTCGAAGTTTGGCTTCAGATAATCCGGCAGATAGTCATAGCAGATGATTCCTGATACCATCATTGCTGGTGGATACAGTGAACCTTCTTCGTTAGTCCAGATCATAGCTGTGAGCGGGTGCTTATGAGGAATGTTCTCAGCTGCAACTGTCTCAAGAACTTCCATACCAGTCATAACACCTTCGATACCGTCATAGTTACCGCCGTTCTTTACTGAGTCGCAGTGTGAACCCATAACGATTCTCTTAGCATTCGGATCTGAACCTTCCAGTGTTGCGTACAGGCAAGCACAGTCGTCGCATTCGATCTTAGCGCCGATTGCTTCCATTCTTCTTACGAATTCGTCTCTTGCCATGTGAGCTTCCGGTGACAGTGAATATCTGGTGATTCCACCATGACCTGCGTCACCAAACTGTGCGAATGTTTTGATCTTGTCTGACATTCTCTCTAAACTACACTTATACATGATTCATCCTCCTTTTACTTGATGAAATATTTATATACGTTACCGTTTCGCTTTTAGCTCAAATATCAGTGAAACCGGTTACATACTTGATAAATATATTATAGTTACATAATTGTGAAATTACAAGAGGGTTTTAGCCGTTTAGAGGTCTAATTTTAACTTTTTTGCTGGGCAAATTGATGCGCAAAGGCCACATCCCGTGCATTTTGGCCTGTCGATTCTGATTGAATCCCCACTCCGGGAAATCGCATTATACATGCAGGCGTTCACGCACAGATTGCAGTTTTCCCTACAGGGAACGCCGTTGGCGTGACTGACTGCAGGCTCAAATTTCATTTCATCGAAGGCTTTGAGATTTTCAAGTGCCTTTCCGCGTATTTCGGACAGGTTTTTGATGTTATGATTTTGTGCCCATATTTCTAAATTCTGTACTATCTTGCGGATTGACTCCTTGCCCTTGATCATCACCTCAGTACCCACCTGAACAGTGGAAGCACCGAGCATTATGTACTCCAGGGCGTTCTCCGCGGAGCTTATTCCGCCTACCCCGCAGATAGGAATATCCGTCGTCTGGGCTATTGTCGCCACGGAAGCCAGTCCCAGCGGTCTTATGTACTCGCCCGATATCCCGCCGTAGGTCGAAAGGGACGGTTCAGCCTTCTCAAGATCGACTCCAAGTATCCCTCTGACTGTGTTTATGGCCGTGACGCCGGATCCTCCGGCGGCCTTGACTGCCTTTGCGACCTTGGAAATATTAGTGGTGTTCTGTGACAGCTTGACCATGACAGGTATGCTGACCGCCGACACGACTTCCTTCGTCATGTCAAACAGCGTGTCCGCGTGTGAGGCTACAACCTCCAGAGACTCCGCGGCAGGGTTTGAAACGCTGAGTTCTATGGCGTCGGCGCCGAATCTCTCCATCTTGCTGGCGAGATAAGCCAGCTCCGACGGTGTATGACCGGATACGCTCGCAATGACCACGCCGCCCGCCGACTTAGCTATATCCATCTCCCTCTCCCAGCCTTCGATCTGTATGTCGCTGTACATCCTTATGTTCTGGGCGCCCAGCCTGTCGCAGGATATGCGTGGTCTGACATCAAGCATGGTGTCGCTGACTATGCTCTCCGTTACCACCGCGCCGGCACCCGCTTCAAGCGACTCCTTGAGGCCTTTGCCGTCACGGTTCCACGGACCCGCCGCGACCATAACCGGATTTGGAAGTTTCATTCCAAGGAATGTTGTTTTTAGCATCAGAACATCTCTCCTATTCTCTCTCTGTGGCCGCAGGACTTGCGGACTCTCATCTTAGTCTGAAGCTGTATCTTTCTCGCGCGTCTGCGCTTCCCGGCCTTCGGCTCTTTCTTCGCTTCCTTTTCTTCTATCTGGTCAAAAAGCATTCTCGCTCCGTATATTCCCATTTTTCTGTACGGCAGCTCTACCGTCGTGACCTTAGGCTCCATAAGCGACGACATTCTGTCATTTCCGAATCCCGCCACGGCAATGTCTTCAGGCACCCTAAGCTTCATTTCCTTCAGAGCGTCCATGGCTCCGAAGGCGATCTCGTCGCTTGACGCAAAGACAGCATCCGGCTTTTTAGGCAGCCTTCCGATCATCTTCTTCATGCCGATGTATCCGCCTTCGATGTTGTTGTTCACCTGGTAGATGAGCGTCTCATCAACCTTGATGCCGCTCGCCTTGAGAACGTTCTTGTAGCCCTGCAGCATTGCCTTTGCTTCAGGCTCCGGATCTTTGCCGCACAGCATCGCGATTCGTCTGTGACCGCACTCGATAAGATGAGCCGTCATCTCCGCCGCGCCGGCCCTGCAGTCTACAAACACCGAATCCCAGTTGTCACGCGCTCTCGTCTCGCCGATCAGGACCGCCGGTACATTCTCCTCCTCGATCCAGCTGGCGTACTCCTCGTTCAGCGTGGAGTAAAGCAAAATCAGGCCGTCCACTTTTCTGGTCATTAGCTGATCGATGTACTCCTTCTCTCTGCGCGGATCCTTCTCGATGTTGCAGATGAGAGTGATGTAACCCTTCTGGCGGGCTACCTCCTCGACTGCGTTAGCCACTTCCATGTTGGCCGAGTTGATGTTCTGCGGGAGAATCAGACCTATGGTTCTCGTCTTTTTGAAGTTGAGTCCCTGGGCGAACCAGTTCGGAGTGTACTCTTCCTCGTCGATTATCTTCTGTATCTTTTCTCTCGTCTTCGGCGCTACACTCTCCGGGTGGTTCAGCACCCTGGATACTGTTGCCACAGATACTCCTGCGGCTTTCGCTATCTGTTTGATATTCATAGCAATTTGCCTCTCAGACTGAATGTATTTGATTCTGTGATTTCGACATCGACTGTCTGTCCTGTTATCTCCTCAGGCCCCTCGAAATCCACAAGTTTGAATTCTTCTGTTCTTCCGTTCAGCATTCCGCTGGCCTTCTTGTCAGGTCCGTCGACAAGAACCCTGCAGACTCTGCCCACATATGCCGCATTCTTCTCCGCGCTGATTCTGTTCATTGTCTCGACCAGACGGTTGAATCTCTCATGCTTTACGTGCTCCGGAATTTGGTCCTCATATTCTGCCGCAGGCGTTCCCGGACGCGGAGAATAGAGGAATGTAAAGGCCGAGTCGTAGCGGACTTCCTCCGCCAGCTCAAGTGTCTGCGCAAAGTCCTCCTCCGTCTCTCCCGGAAATCCCACTATTATGTCCGTGCTTATGGCGATGTCCGGCACCGCCTCACGCAGCTTCCTGACCAGTTCCAGATATTTTTCTCTCGTGTATCTGCGGTTCATTCGCTTCAGCACTTCGCTGCTTCCCGCCTGCACCGGCAGGTGTATGTAATTGCACAGTTTTTCGCATTTTGCAAAAGCTTCAATAAGCCTGTCCGAAAGATCCTTCGGATGTGATGTCATGAATCTTATCCGCTCAAGACCATCGATGTCATTCAGCGCGTAGATGAGATCTGTGAAGTCCCACTGCCTGTCTTCTCTGTCGACACCTCGGTACGAGTTCACGTTCTGCCCGAGCAGCGTCACCTCTTTCACCCCGTCGGCAACCAGATTCCTGACTTCGCTGATAATGTCCTCCGGGCATCTGCTCTTCTCCCTGCCCCTTGTGTAAGGAACGATGCAGTACGAGCAGAAATTGTTGCATCCGAACATGATGTTCACGAAGCTCTTATGCCTGTAGAGTCTCTTGGCAGGAAGCCCTTCTACTATCTCATCCGCGTCGTCGTAAACCCGGTCCACGCGCGTGTCTTTTGAGCTGCGGATCTCGTGCTTGGCCCTGGCGTAGCTGTCTGCCTGCGTCGCGGCTGCCTTTGCATTATCTGCCTTTGCGCGGTTTTCGTATAGCTCTTCGAGCATGTCCGGAAACTCGTGGATGTTGTGCGTGCCGAAGATGACATCGACCCACGGATAGCTCCTGCGGATCCTCGTCGTGATGTGCTCCTGCTGCATCATGCATCCGCAGACGCACACCACAAAATCAGGCTTGCGTGCCTTGATCTTTTTCAGCTGCCCCAGAGTCCCGAAGAACCGCTGGTCCGCGTTGTCCCTGATGCTGCATGTGTTGATTATCATTATGTCCGGATCTGCCATTCCGTCCGCCCCGGCGTCTGCAATTCTGTCCGCCCCGGCGTGTGCCTGCGGCGCAGCCTCGGGCATCTCCATGTAACCGCGCTGGGACAGCATGCCGGAGATGACCTCCGAATCATGCTCATTCATCTGGCATCCAAACGTTATTATTCTGTAGGTTTTTCTGTTTATAGTGTTCATCGTAAGATAGATTTTACCCCAACCCGCCCCCGAGCGCAATTGCAGGCATCAAATTGCCCGGCAAAGTGCCCGCTTTTTACACAAACGCCCGGAATTTCTACACAACTTGCCATTAATAAGATAAAATATCATTACACATAGAAGAAACGAGTGAAGACGAATAATAATGAGATGAAAAAACGAATAATAATTACAATCACAGCATGCCTCATGGCGGCGCTGCTGACCGTATCATTTTCAGGATGCAAAGGCGGCGGAAATGAAAATGAAGTCGAGGAAACTACGAGCGAAACGATGCCGGACCAGGTCATAGTCATTGAGAAGACTGCTTCAGAGCGGCTCGGCGACTTTGCGGCCGCGATGTGCTGGCCTTACGGCGAATCAGATAAAGGGCGCTACGACGGCGGCGCCATGAATGATGAGTACAGGAAGCTTTTTGATGAGCTCAGACCTCAGGATGATTCCGAGATCAGCGGAACGCAGTGGAACGCCGGAGCGTCCTGCGACCTGTTCGTGGCAACAGCGGTCAGGGGGTTCGGCATAGAGGATTTCCCTGTTACTCTCGCCACACAGTGTGACTATTTCTTCCTGACCGACGACTACAAAGAGCACTTTTCTAAACTCAATGCCGACGGATCGCCTTCGAGCGTGAACCACGGCGATATAGTCATATATATCAGGGCTGACTCGGAAAACAACGGACAGGGGCACATATTCATAGTCAATAAAGGCGATGGGCACACCTGGAGATCCAACGCCCACTACAGACTGGACAACGGATACTACGGCGTGACCGATGACATGCCTGAGTACACTCCTGAAAAGTACAAGTACTTCGGCGTGTTCCGGCTGAAAGACGATCAGGCGGCAAGCGAGTAAGCCGCGAACCGGCAAATCGCAAATATGAAATAATAAAAAACCCGGAGACCACCTGAACGATCAGGTGAAAACCTCCGGGTCTTTTGTTTGTAAATAACCGCCATGATTGTCAGTGACAAACTGAGTCAGTGACAATCCGAGTAAGCGTCAGTCAGTGTCAGTGACGATCAGAATCAGGTCTCGTCGTAAGGCTTCAGGTCAGGTGACCAGATGAGCTCTACGCCTGTAGCTTCCTGAACTTCTTCCTTAGTGTAGTCAGGGTGAAGCTCTGTAACTACGATACCTTCGTCAGTAACCTTCATTACAGCCATCTCAGTGATGATGTCGGTTACGCACTTTTCTGCTGTCAGAGGAAGTGTGCACTCTTTCTTGATCTTGTGCGCACCCTTCTGTGTGTGCAGCATTGTGATGATAACCTCAGGACATCCTACGCAAAGGTCCATGGCTCCGCCCATGCCGGCAACTTTCTTGCCAGGCACGATCCAGTTAGCCAGGTCGCCGTTCTCGGCAACTTCCATAGCGCCCAGAACTGTAGCCTTTACGTGACCGCCTCTGACCAGTCCGAAACTTTCAGCTGTGTCGAAGAACTTAGCTCTCGGAAGAGCTGTTACATACTGTCCGCCGGAGTTGATGATGTTGACATCAAGAGTGTCCTGATCAGCCAGAATGTCGATTCCCGCGAATCCGTTCTCGGAGTGGCAGGTGATGATTACATCCTCAGGAAGATAGTCAGCTACCATTGTCGGCAGTCCGATTCCCAGATTGATGAAGTCACCGTCTTCAAAATGTTTTGCGCATCTCTTTGCGATTCTTGCTTTTAAATCTGCCATGCCGGTTCTCCTTCCACTACTGATTCAACCAGTACGCCGGCTACCTGCCAGATGTCAGGGTCTTCCTGGCCAACCGGAACCAGTTTTTCTGCTGCAATAACGGTATGATCGGACGCGCCGGCCATTACGATGTTGAAGTTCCTTGTTGCCTTGGAGCACATGTAGTTGCCGAACTCGTCTGCCAGTGATGCTCTGATGAATGAGTAGTCAGCGTGAAGAGGTCTTTCGAAGAGATACTTCTTGCCATCGATCTCCATGACGTCCTTCTTTCTGCCCAGCTCATCCAGGTCTGTCTCCATTGGTGTTCCGAGACCTACCGGTGTCAGAACTCCGCCCAGTCCGTAAGCTGCTGCCCTGATTTTCTCTGCCAGCGTGCCCTGCGGAACCAGAGTATACTTGAGGGAGCCGTCAGCGAACTGCTCGTTCAGACGAGGATTTACGCCTACGTGTGACATGATGACGTGATCAACCATGTGGTTTTCAAGAAGTTTGCCGATTCCTCTTGGAGTTTTTCCTGCGAATTCTCCGGCTGGCTGACCTTCGGCCAGACCACCGTCGTTGCCGATTACTGTCAGGTGCTTGACGCCTTTGCGCACGAGAGCGTCCATCAGGACCTCTGGTGAACCTGTTCCCAGGAAGCCGCCGACCATGATGGTCATGCCGTCCTGTACGCCCGCTACCGCTTCATCAGCTGTTACGATTTTATTGAACATTTTTCTGCCTTTCTCTTGTTTGTGATAACTGATTACGATAATAAGAACGGTTCATTATAACACACCGAAGTGTTACCTTCCACTCGCCCTTAAATCATAGTGCGGTTTACGATCTCAGTAAGTACGAATGATGCAACATCCTCAGCATACTTGTGCTGTCAGAATCCTGCGTCGTAGCCTAGTTCCTGCGCCAGTTCGTGGGAGATTCTCGGTACGCCGCAATCGAGGATGACATAGTCTCTCATTCCCTCTGCTTCGAGGAGTTCTACCATGTTCGTCAGGTTCTGGAGGTG
>JAFRCM010000075.1 GCA_017404365.1 Bacillota bacterium | reverse complement strand
CGAAGGCAGTATCGTTACCACGCCGCGTACGGCGACCAACTTCGTCGTAACTGAGTACGGCATCGCCAACCTGAAGGGCAAGAACACCTGGCAGCGTGCCGAGCTCCTGATCAACATCGCTCACCCTGACTTCAGAGATGATCTGATCAAGCAGGCCGAGAAGATGGGAATCTGGAAGAACACTTCGAAGGTTACATTCTAAATATAAGCAGCTATAGAAAGGGCGCAAATCCGCAGATTTGCGCCCTGTTTTATTTACTTTGTAAATGGTCATTTCAGACGGCTGAATATTTCGATCATCTCCTGCGCGTCCGTCAGATGATTTATCTCTCTTCGCACTGCCGGCGCGCCGCGCATGCCCTTGGTGTACCAGCCGACAAACTTTCTTATTTCCTTCACGGCTATTTTCTCGCCCTTCTCTTCGCAGAGCATCTCAAGGTGGCGGATCAGCATGTCGATGCGCTCTTCACGCGAAGGCTCCTGCGGCTTAACGCCGAACTCAAGCAGCACTCTGGCATCGCGGAATATCCACGGATTTCCCAGCGCTCCCCGGGCGATCATTACTCCGTCGCATCCCGTTTCGTCCATCATGCGCATCGCGTCCTCACCGCTTCTGACGTCACCGTTTCCGATGACGGGTATTCTCACGGCTTTCTTCACTTCGGCGATTACGTCCCAGTCGGCTCTGCCCTCGTAGAACTGTTCCCTCGTCCGGCCGTGCACTGTGACCGCAGCCGCTCCCGCGGCTTCTATTGCCTTTGCAGCTTCCGCCGCAACATTCTCTCCGCGCGCGAATCCCATTCGGATTTTAGCTGTCACCGGTTTAGGCGCGGGGTCCGTGTCCGATGCTTCTCCCGCTCCCATCTGCGCGCCCGCGACCATGGCGGCTACGCAGTCATATAGGACATCAAGCCGCTTAAGCAGCGCCGAACCTTCGCCGTTTTTCACTATCTTCGGCACGGGACATCCGCAGTTGAGATCAAGCAAAACATTGTCACACGAAGACAACTCACGCGCTGCCTCATACAGAACGTCAGGTTCATCCCCGAAGAGCTGGAAGCCCGCCGCGCCGCAGACCGACTGCGTGTCCGCAGCCGCTCTCTCATTTTCCGTCAGTTCCAGAAGCTGCCGGCTTTTGCGGTCGCCGTACTTCAGGCCCTTTCCGCTGACCATCTCCGTAAATACAAGAGACGCCCCCTGCTCCTCGCAAAGGGCGCGCATGCTTTTGTCCGTATAGCCGGCCAGCGGCGCCAGAACAAAAGGATTATTGAATTCGATACTGCCAATCTGCAATTTTCGATTCATCAGCGTTTTCTCATTATGCCTGTTACAGCTTTCCCTCGTAAAGCATATCGTCTTTTTCGATTTCTTCCTGGGATGCCTGCTTGCGGCATTTTTTGTTTTTGTTGTAGATCATCTCCAGACCTTCGAGTGTCAGGAGCTTGTCGACGTAGTTTATGCAGTCTACGCCCTGGTCGATCATTGTGGCAAGGCCGCCGGTCGCGATGACCTTGATATCCTCTTCGCGAACGCCGTCAGCCGCGCAGTACTCGGCCAGTTCCTTCTTCATGCGGCGCACGATGAACTCGACCAGGCCCATGTGACCATAGACCAGTCCCGACTGCATGCTGTTGATGGTGTTTCTGCATATTACGTGACCCGGTTCTTCGAGTTCAACCTTAGGAAGTTTCGCGGTCTTTTCGAAGAGTGCGTCCGATGAAATCTTCAGACCCGGGGCGATGGTTCCGCCGATATACTCTGCGTTCGCCGTAATGGCGCAGAATGTAGTCGCGGTTCCAAGATCGATTACGATAAGCGGGCCGCCGTACTTGGCGTGTGCCGCAACAGCATTTACTATCCTGTCGGCTCCGACCTGCTTAGGGTTGTCGTACTTGACTATCAGACCGGTCTTTATTCCCGGTCCGATGACTATGGCTCTCGTGTTGAAATACTTCTGCGAGAGGTGCTGAAGTGTGTAGAGTATCGAAGGGACTACCGTCGCGATTATGACGTCTTCGACATCTGCAAAATCAAGATTCTCATACTGAAAGAGCTGATTGATTATCATTCCGTATTCGTCGGCGCTCTTTCTGTTGTCCGTCTCAAGTCTCCAGTTGGTAATCATCTCACCATCCTTGAAGACTCCCAGAACGATATTGGTGTTTCCTACATCAAAGGCAAGTAACATTGTGTTTCTCCTTCCGCTTTACCGCTGCGCACCTTCGTCGCAGTCGCTTCGCTGAAACAAGCAGGAGCGGTATAAATAAACCGCCCCTGTTCATATATCCTTATTTCCAAAATACTTTTTACTTGAGTGTAATCAGAACGTCGCCTGAGTTGACTGATGAACCCTTGGCTGCAACGATCTTGTCTACAGTTCCTGCTGAAGGAGCTGAGATTTCGTTTTCCATCTTCATAGCCTCGAGAATGAGAACTACGTCTCCGGCGTTTACTGCCTGTCCTTCTGAAACCTTTACGTCCAGAACTGTTCCAGGCATTGGAGCAGTGACGCTTGCTGCGCCGCCTGCTGCTGCAGGTGCCGGTGCCGCTGCTGGTGCAGGAGCAGGTGCTGCTGCCGGTGCAGGTGCTGCTGCCGGAACTGGTGCAGGTGCAGGTGCTGCTGCCGCTGCTGGTGCAGGCGCTCCGCCCAGATCTTCTACTTCAACTGCATATGTGGTTCCGTTTACAGTGATGTTATACTTTTTCATTTTACTATTTCCTTTCGCTTAGATTATCTTCTTCTGGTGTCGAGCCTGTCTTCCAGTCCGGACGAGCCCCAAGGGGTGTTGTCTCCTGAAAGTCGTGTTATCTTCTTTACAACCAGGTTGTTTGCGTTTGCTCCCTGATATGCCGCAATAGCCGCCGCTATTACTGCTACCAGGCTGTCATCCGACGCCTCTTCCACAGGTGCTTTGGTCTCAACCGGTGCCGGTGCCGCAGCTGCCGCAGCAGGTGCTGCCTCCGGTTTCTTGCCGGTTTCGAGAACCTTGCCCATAATCGCGATGAAGATCCAGATGAGGATGAGTACTGTGAATGTGATTCCCAGTCCCATAATCATCGTGATGGTGGAAGCAAGCATCTTCTCGCCGAATGTCAGCGAATGCATCGTATCCGGATTCGAGAATATCTCCATTAAAGTCATGTTGCTTGTATCCATGCCGTCACCTCCTTAGAGTGGAATGTCGCCGTGCTTCTTAGGCGGCAGTGTTTCCTTCTTGGTCTTCAGCATGTCGAGTGCGCTTGCAATCCTCTGACGAGCGGTTGCCGGTTCGATGACGTCGTCAACATAACCGAGTCCTGCTGCGTAGTAAGGGTTGTTGAACAGTTCTTCGTACTCGTCGATTCTCTGCTTTCTCAGCGCTTCGCGTTCATCATCGTTCTCAATTTCCTTAAGCTCAGCCTTGACTGATGACATGATGTTTACAGCGCCTTCAGCACCCATTACCGCGATCTGCGCTGACGGCCATGCCAGTACCATGTCTGAACCCAGTTCCTTGTTGCACATTGCGATGTAGGCACCGCCGTATGCTTTTCTGAGGATCATTGTGATCTTAGGAACAGTTGCTTCGCAGTATGCGTAGAGCAGCTTGGCTCCGTGTCTGATGATGCCGCCGTATTCCTGGTTTGTTCCAGGCAGGAATCCAGGAACGTCTTCCAGTGTCAGGATCGGAATGTTGAACGCATCGCATCTTCTTACCATTCTTGCTGACTTGTCTGAAGCGTTGATGTCCAGGCAGCCGGCGCCTACTGCAGGCTGGTTTGCGATAACGCCTACTGTTGTTCCACCGATTCTGATGAAGCATGTGATGATGTTCTTCGCGTACATTGCGTTGACATCGAAGATCTTGCCGTCATCCGCGATGCCCCTGATGATGTCATACATGTCGTATGCCTTGTTAGGGTTGTCAGGAATGATCGTGTTGAACTCAGGGATGAGTCTGTTAACGTCATCTGTGCATGCGTATGTCGGCGGAAGTTCCTTGTTGTTTGAAGGCAGATAGGTGAGCAGTTCTCTTACCTGCATCAGCGTATCTTCATCGTTTGCGCCCATGAAGTGCGCAACGCCGCTGACAGTGTTGTGAGTTCTCGCTCCGCCCAGCTGCTCTGATGTAACGATTTCGCCTGTTACTGTCTTGATTACGTTAGGTCCCGTAATGAACATCTGTGATGTCTGGTCAACCATGAAGATGAAGTCTGTAATTGCCGGTGAATATACAGCTCCGCCTGCGCATGGTCCCATGATTACAGAAATCTGCGGGATAACGCCTGATGAAATAGTGTTGTTGTGGAAGATCTTGCCGAATCCTGAAAGCGGTGCAACGCCTTCTTCGATTCTGGCACCGCCTGAATCCTGGAGTCCTACGAACGGAGCTCCCATCTTCAGAGCCATTCCCTGTACTTTTACGATTTTTTCTCCGTGGTATTCGCCCAGTGACCCGCCTCCAACGGTGAAGTCCTGTGCAAATGCGAACACCAGTCTGCCGTCGATCTGGCCATAACCGGTAACTACGCCGTCACCAGGCATGTCCTTCTCAGGCATTCCGTAGAACGGACATCTGTTCTTTACGAATGTGTCCATTTCAACGAATGTGTCCTTGTCAAAGAGGATGTTCAGTCTTTCGCGAGCCGTCAGCTTGCCTTTTTTGTGCTGTGACTCAATCCTCTTGTCTCCTCCACCCTGATAAAGGTGTTCTTTTTTCTCGAGGAGTTTTTCAAGCTTGTTCATTTGGTTACTTCCTCCTAATAAAAGTATTTTGGATATTGGTATTCATAACTGGTAATCCCCTGCATCACTAAAAAGATGTCAGGCGACAACATACCACCAATACTATATCCCAACGGCCCCATGATTTCAACCAAAAAAACGCCTTTTTGTCCTTTGTATACATTATATTTCTGCCCCCGGGCCTGCTCACCGGAAGCATAAAAAAGAGCCGCAAAAAGCGGCTCTTCCGATATCTGTTTTTCGGCGTCCCGAAGAGCGCCTTGTTTGTTCCTAGTAAGGGAAGTTTCTGTGGAGCGGATACTTGTCAGTAAGTCCCTTGACGATTGCTCTCGCCTCGTCCATCTTGGCTTCGTCTTCGCCCTTGCTGTCGATGACCAGAGCGATGGCGTCAGTAACTGCCTTCACGTCGTCTTCCTTGAATCCGCGGCTCGTCATTGCCGGAGTTCCCATTCTCAGACCTGATGTGATCATCGGCTTACGAGGGTCGTTCGGAATGGCGTTCTTGTTGGTCGTGATGTTGGCCTCATCGAGGAGTCTCTCAGCCTTCTTGCCGGAGATGTCCTTGTTGAGGAGCTTGACCAGGATCAGGTGGTTGTCGCTTCCGCCGGAAACCAGCTCGAAATCGTGAGCGTTCATGCCTTCGACCAATGCCTGGCAGTTGTCGATGACCTGCTGCTGATACGCCTTGAATTCAGGCTGCATCGCCTCGTGCAGGCAGACTGCCTTTGCTGCGATGATGTGCATGAGAGGACCTCCCTGAAGTCCCGGGAAGATTGCCGAGTTGATTGCCTTCTTGAACTCTTCTCTGCAGAGGATCATGCCGCCTCTTGGTCCGCGGAGAGTCTTGTGTGTTGTCGTAGTAACGATGTCCGCGTAAGGAACAGGATTCTCGTGGAGTCCCGCGGCTACGAGGCCTGCGATGTGAGCCATGTCTACCATGAGGAGCGCGCCGACTTCATCAGCGATTTCTCTGAAAGTCTTGAAGTCAATTGCTCTAGGATATGCTGAAGCGCCCGCTACGATGAGCTTCGGCTGATGCTCTTTTGCCTTTGCTCTGACATCGTCGTAGTCGATTCTCTCGTCATCGCCCAGACCGTATGCTACGAAGTTGTATGATTTACCGGAGATGTTTACCGGGGATCCGTGTGAAAGGTGTCCGCCGTTTGAAAGGTCCATGCCCAGCACTGTGTCCCCGTAATTCAGGACTGCCTGATAAACCGCTGTGTTTGCGTTAGCTCCTGAGTGGGCCTGAACGTTGGCGTGGTCCGCGCCGAAGAGCTTGCAGGCTCTGTCGATTGCCAGCTGCTCAACCTCGTCGACGAACTCGCATCCGCCGTAGTATCTCTTGCCCGGATAACCTTCGGCGTACTTGTTAGTAAGTGCGCTTCCTGCCGCTTCCATGATTTCGTAATTTACGAAGTTCTCCGATGCGATCATCTCGATCTTAGTTTCCTGACGGTTGATCTCGCGTCTGATTGAAGCTGCTACCTCAGGATCCGCTTTGTCCAGATAGTTGAAATACATAACAAATCTCCTTTTTTCTATAACAACAATTTAAATAATTATACTCAATAGCCTCATGCAAAGGCAACCCTGCAAAGGCTGTATTTACTTTTATCAGCTCACTGCCCGTTCGAGCCGCTTCAGCGCGAGGGCCATTGTGAGTCCCGGCATCGTTCTGCTTCCCGTAACCTCTACGCCGAGAATTTCATTAATCTTCTTGAGACGGTACTGAACCGTATTGGTGTGGACATCCATGATCTGGGCAGTCTTGCCTGTGCTCATGCCGGCGTCCAGAACAAAAGTCTCCAGCGTTTCAAGAAGCTGGCGTCCCTTGGCTCCGCCAATCTGCCTGAAAGGCTCCAGCAGCTCAGCGTAGTTCTTGTGGACGAAGCCTCCCTGAATCTGTATGTTGATGCAGTTGTTTACAAGCGTGAGCTCGTATTTGGTGAAGACACGCTTATATGGGAATACGTTCTGCGCGAATGTCCAGCTCTCATTGATGAGCTTGTATGCGTCGCCCGCGCCCTCGATTCCGTTAACACCTGTCACATGAAATATCCTGACCTTGCGGTCCGTCTTGAGGCCGCCGAAGAGCTTGTTGCAGTCAGCCTGGAGATCCGCGTCTCCCGGCGTGTGCTCTGTCTTCAGTATCATGCCATAAGTTTCATCATCTTCTTTGATGTGCATGATATCGAGATCCGTGGTCATCTCAAATTCCGAAAAAGCATGGGACTCTTCGTCCTTTGGGATCCCCTTGGCGAAGAACACGCTTATGATATCCTGCCCCGAGATTCTCGCCTCGTCCTGAAGATTGTAGGCGAGGGATTTGTTGCCGCGGATAAGGGCCTTGATGAAATCGGATTTCGCGTCGCGCTCAGGCGTGTATTTCCACATGCCCATGGCAAGCTCTATGATTTCAGCAAGCTTGGTAATTTCTCCGGCAGTATAAACATCTTCGTTGTCTACGATCAGCATGAAGTACTTGTCGCTGCCGATGTTCACCGGACCCCAGTATGTCAGCACGCCGTTGACGTCGATCTGCGTGTAGACTTTGCCCGCGCCTTCAGATATGCTGCGCTCTCTTCCGATTCTTATAGCATCGGCCAGAGTTACTCTGTGTCTGGTCTCGACGGCAAGCACCGGATTGAAGTCCTCGCTGAGAATTATCAGCTGGAAGTCGTTGTTTATAGCTGCCTCTCTGACTGCGTCATTGAAGCTTGAATGCTTCTCGAAATTGAGCAGATGAAAAACAGTGTTGCTTATGAGCGAGTTGTTGAAGTTCTCACCGTAGAGCAGATCGTCCATTATGTCGGCTATGGTCTGGTCGTACCTTGCTTCAGGCGCCATGAGGATAAGCGTCAGCTCCGCCTTGTCCGCCGCGGCGATCACTCTGCTGTCGATTTTGTCCTTTCCTCCCGCAAAGAAAACAGCCAGCGCAGGACAGCCTTTTCTGGCCATGCTCTCGACGAGCCTGCACTGCTTCGCGACATCATTCTTCGCGCCCAGAAACCCTGTCAGAAGCATCTCGGACTTTCCGCTGCTGTATAGATTCAGATCGCTTTCATCGGCACCGTCGAACACGGAAACAGAGCTCACATTTCCTGCAAGCCCTTCCACGTGCGTAAGCACCTCGGCTCCCGCAAAGGCATTCAGTTCGAGACAGTCCTTAACGGTCAGTTTCATTCCTTATCTTCCTCTTCAGCTTCTTCAGCCTCGGTCTCCTCTGCTTCAGTTTCTTCTTCAACATCTGCAGCCTCAGCTTCAGCATCTTCCGGCTCAGCTTCTACCACTTCTGCTTCTTCCGGCTCGGCTTCTACAGGTTCGAATTCGGCGTCAACAGGTTCGTCTTCAACCGGCTTTTCTTTCTTCTCCAGAGGCTGCGGCTCCTGAGTCATGTCGTTGTACGTCATGATCCTCGGCTTGAACTTGGCGTTCTTGCCCTGCTCCTCAATCATGTCCGAAAGCTCGTCCAGCTTGTCCTGAGCCCTTCTCTCGGCCTCTTCCTTGGCTTTCTGCCGCTCCAGCTTTCTCTTCTTCGCCGCTGCCTTTGCTTCTTCCTTGTCCTTGGCTTTTCTCTCTTCCTTGGCTACCGCGTGCTCTTCGCCGAGCTCCTGCGGAGTCTTTTTGCCGTCGAACAGGTCGATGAACTGCTCGCCGTCCAGAGTCTCAATCTCAAGGAGTCCCTCGGCTACAGCAGTAAGCTGAGTCTTGTGCTCCTCAAGGATGCTGAGTGCCGCATCGTAACATTCCTCGACGATAGCCTTTACCTCTTCGTCGATTTCGTTCGCGGTTTCCTCAGAGTATGCCTGCTTGGACGTGAAGTCCTTGCCCAGGAATACTTCATCCGACGAGCTGTAGTTTACCGGTCCCAGCTTCTCGCTGAAGCCGTACTTGGTAACCATGTCTCTGGCGATCTCCGTCGCTCTCTGTATGTCGTTTGAAGCGCCTGTGCTTATGTCATCGAGAGTGAGCTTCTCGGCGGCACGTCCGCCCAGCAGATGAATTATCTGCTCTCTCATCTCTTCCTTTGTTCCGTAGTACTTGTCTTCCTTCGGCAGGATCATCGTGAATCCGCCTGCCATTCCTCTAGGGACGATCGTAATCTGGTGTACCGGGTCGGACTTAGGCAGGCAGTGCGCTACGACAGCGTGACCGGCCTCGTGGAAAGCCGTCAACTTGCGTTCGTCCGCGCTT
>JAFRCM010000074.1 GCA_017404365.1 Bacillota bacterium | reverse complement strand
TGTCATGTGTTTGTTTTTCCGAGTAGTCATTGCGGCCTCCTTACCCGCATCGGATTTCCCGGATTAAATTCTACCGCAAGGTTCTTCCCGAAGTAAATGCCACCGCGACTTCCACTGTGGAACTTACTCTGGGAATTAACTCAAGAAAAGAATGGCTAATTAACCCGACGGCCCTAAGTTGACAAACATAATTTGCTATTATATAATGCATATAGTGAATTATTCAATGTGATATAAAGGAGGAATATGGCTATGACCTATAAACCTGCAACTTATGATGCTCAAATGTTCATCGATACATTCGAACATGAGTACACCTGGCTAAATGGTTTTATGAGAAACGTCAGGAGATACGGAAACAAACCGGCGCTCATCGACCCGAGCACGGAAACCACATGGACATACAAAGAGCTTGACGAAGAATGCAACATGTTTGCGCACGCGTTGAAGGAGGATAACGTCGGCAAAAATGACGTCGTAATGTCCATCCTCAACAACTGCCCTGAATTCTGCTTTACATACATTGCTCCAAGAAAGGTCGGCGCAATCATCACACTGGCCAACTTTAAGCTTTCACCTGGAGAACTTGCGAGACTGATTGAACACAACGAGCCGAAGATCGTCTTATACTGCGCAGAAATCAGAGATACTATTGTGGAAGCGGAGAAGCTGTCTGCGTACAAACCACTGAGATGGATCATGTGCGACAATCTGGACGGCCTTGATCTTCCTCTTGGACACATCCACTACAAAGATTATGTTGCTAACCACAGCACTGAAGTGCCTGCCATGGATTTCCCACATCATATCTATGATGAAGTCATCCGTATGTGCACCAGCGGAACTTCGGCACTGCCGAAGAATGTACCGCTGAACGATATTAATGAGGTTCTTTCCGCACACGACGCGATCATGCACTATCCGCTCAACTGCAAGGATGTCTGCATGAACATGACTCCGCTGTTCCACAGGGGCGGCAGCCACTCCGGAGGAACATGTCCAACCTTCTACATCGGCGCTTGCCTGATCCTTCTGCGCGCATTCTCACCGCGTGTCACACTGAACTACGTTGAGAAATACAAGATCACATTCCTGACCGGTTCACCATCATCCCTGGAGCTGCTGGCCAGAACCCAGGAAAGAGATCCCCAGGACATCTCCACACTTAAAGGTTTGGTCACCATGGGCGCACCGCTTGAGAAGGCAGCCTGTGAACGTTTCCTGGAGATTCTCACACCGAACATCTTCAATGGATACGGCACAACGGAGACTTTCTGGAACTCCTTCCTCAGACCGTACGATCTTCCTGAGTACGCTGGCGCGGTCGGCGGCAGCTGCACAGATGATGAAGTACGCGTTGTCAAGATTTATGAAGACAGAAAAGCTGAACCTGATGATTTGGTTCCGATGGACAACGAGACCGTCGGCGAAGTCATTCTGTACTGCCCGAGCAAGACAACCTACAGCTATTACAAAAATCCGGAAGAGCAGGCCGCGAAGTTCTACAAAGGCTGGATGTACACCAATGACCTGGGCTTCTGGGACGAAAACCTCTACGTAACCATCAACGGCCGTAAAGACGACATGATCGTCAGCGCCGGCGAAAATATCTACCCGACGCAGGTCGAAGAAGCCATCAATGAATTCGACAGAGTTGCTGACTGCATGGTAACCGCTGTTCCGGACGCTACACGCGGACAGGCGATCGCAGCTTACATTGTTCCGAAGGATGAAAATCTGACTATCAGAGACGTCTTCGACTTCTGTCTCGAAACACCAATGCTCTCCGCTTACAAGAGACCAAGATGGTATAAATTTGTCGACAGCCTTCCGATGACCGCAACAGGTAAGAAGATGCACTATGCTCTGAAAGCACAGGCTGCTAAAGATTTAGAAGCTGGCGAATTAAAGAGAAAGTAGGCGATATAAATGTGGAGTTTCAAAAGACAGGTAAACTATTATGAAACAGACAGAATGGGTGTCGTTCACCATTCCAACTATCTGAGATATCTCGAAGAAGCCAGATACGTATGGATGGAAGAAATGGGATTGCCTTATCCGGAATTCGAAAAGCAAGGTGTTATCATCCCATGTACGACAGCAGAAGAAACCTTCCTGAATTTCCTCCGCTACGGGGACGTCTTCTCCGTTCATATGGAAATGTACAAGTTCACAGGACTGAGAATGCATTTCAGATATGAAGTGTATAACGAAACGACAGGTGATCTCTGCTTAACTGGAGAAACCGTTCACTATACAACAACACGGGAAGATTACAAACCGACCAGTATAAAAAGAAGCCATCCTGAGCTTTTTGAAAAGGTTATGGCTTTGGTCTCAGACACGAGAACGAAATAACAATCTTTCACAGTAGATTAATTCAAAAAGAAACCGCTTGATTATCTCATGCGGTTTCTTTTAATATTTCGAGGAACAATGCTGCTGCCGGATTCAGCAGCGACGTCTTCCATGCCGCAATGCAATCTATGGTGTAGCTCTCTTTATCCAGCGTGCTGACCTCCAGCTTTGAAACGTCTGTATCGTTGAGAAGCGAAGACGGAAGGAAAGACACGCCCAGTCCGGCATTTACCGAAAGGATCACCGATGAAACATCATCGAATGTGTTGGTGATCTGCGGAGTGAACCGGTGCGTTCTGCAGTAGTTCATAGCCTGCATGTAGAGAATCGGATCTGCCTCCTCAGAAATCAGAATGAACTTTTCCGACGCCAAAGATTTAGCTGCCGTTTTTTTATCTTTCTTTGATGCCGTTGCTGCCTTTGCGCTTTTAACGAGAGCCAGTGTCTCTTTATGTGTTCCTAAGTATTCGAAGTTCTCAGAATCAAGGAGCATGTCTCTGTATATAAACCAGAAATCATATGGCGTGTCTGTATCATCCATCAGGCTTTCTCCACTTGAAATGCGCGTTAGGTCCACCATGATGTCCGGATATTTTTCATGGAATATTGCCAAAGCATCCGATAAATACTTCTGTGACGCGCTGACGACAGCGATGGACAGTCTTCCGGCCATTCCTTCGTGAATCTGCTTCACAGCATAGGTGCCTTTGCGTGCCGCATCTGCAATCTCCTGCGCATAAGGGAGAAATATTCTACCTTCGTCGGTAAGCTGCACATCCCTCTTGGTTCTATAAAAGAGACGCACGCCAAGCTGTGTCTCAAGGTCGCTGATCTGACGGCTGATGGTGGACTGGGGCACGCCAAGCTGCCGCGCGGCGCCTGTAAAGTTCAATGTTTTGCTGACTGCGAGAAAACTCGCTATCTGGTTAAGATGCATGAAAAACTCCTCTGTATTGACATTCTGCCGCTGTGGGTGCTACCATAAAATCGACAGAAACCTGCTGAATAACACGGCAGATCTTTAATACAAAAAACGTATTTTTATTCACAATTAATCCGTTTTTGCTATTGTAATATACACCCCCGAAAATGTAAAGAATTATGAAAGATAAAATCGTTGTGACAGGAATGGGCGCGGTAACGCCAGTCGGAATCGGCGTTGATACGTACTGGGGCAATCTCACGGCGGGACAGTGCGGAATCGACCGCATCTCCTCTTTTGACGCCAGTGATCTGGCTGTTCAGATTGCAGCAGAGGTTCGCGACTTCGTTGCAGAAGATTATCTTCCTGGCAAACTGATCAGGGAAACCGACGCGTTCACCCAGTACGCCTTTGTAGCGGCGAAGGAAGCCTTGGAGGACACCGGGCTAAATGATATTCTCTCCCGGCCGGACCGGTGCGGCGTCATCATGGGTACGGCCATGGCCGGTATCGACACCATCGCGGCAACGCAGGAACTGTTGACCAACGCTGTTCATAAAAACGTCGGGCCGCGGTTCGTTCCTCGTATACTCGGCAATATCGCAGCAGCACAAATAGCAATCGAGTACAATATCACCGGACCGAGCTACACACTTTCAACGGCATGCGCTTCAGGCGGAGACGCCATTGGTATGAGTGCGATGCTGTTGCTTTCCGGAGAAGCCGACATGATGCTGGCTGTTGGCGCGGACAGCACCCTCTGCCCGCTCGTCATCTACTCACTGGCAAACGCACAGGCGCTGTCACGCGAAAATGACAATCCGCAAAGCTCCTGCAGGCCTTTTGATTCTTCTGCGAAAGGGTTCGTTATGGGGGAAGGCGGCGGCGCTCTCATTCTCGAAACTGAGTCCCACGCAAAAGCAAGAGGCGCCCATGTTTACGCCGAGCTTGCAGGCTGGGCAAACAACAACGACGCATGGCATGTAACTAGGCCGATGGACAAAGGCGCCATGTCGGCGGAATGCATGCGAAAGGCTCTCGCAAAGGCAGGACTGTCGCCGAAAGATGTCGACTACATAAATGCTCATGGGACTGGTACGCTGAAAAGTGACGAGGCTGAAGCACGCGCCATGCTGGGCCTCTTTGGTGACACTAGTCCGGCCATCAGCGCAACAAAGGCTGCAACCGGACACATGATGGGCGGAGGCGGAATCACAGAAGCGATTGCCTGTATCAAAGCCATTGAAACAGGGACTCTCCCGCCGACATTGAACCTTACCGACCCCGTCGCCGATTTAGACTTCGTAACTGAAACACGAACCGGCGCAGACATACAAACTGCCATGTCAAACGCCTTCGGATTTGGCGGGCAGAATTCGACGATCATATTCAAGAAATAACAGTGCCGTATTGAAATAATTACGGCGAAATACCTATTAACTATAAAAGAGAGATGTGATGATTCACATCTCTCTTATTCATTCCAGTTTATTGCCTTTGCAAAAGACTCTGCGATTTAGCCAAAGTATCTCTTCAGAAGACCTTCGAATGCCTTGCCGTGTCTGGCTTCGTCTCTGGCCATTTCGTGTACTGTGTCATGGATTGCATCCAGGCCCAGTTCCTTAGCTCTCTTAGCCAGAGCAGTCTTGCCAGCAGTAGCGCCGTTTTCAGCGTCTACTCTCATCTCGAGGTTCTTCTTAGTTGAGTCTGTTACGACTTCACCCAGAAGCTCTGCAAACTTAGCTGCGTGTTCTGCTTCTTCATAAGCAGCCTTCTCCCAGTAGAGGCCGATCTCAGGATAGCCTTCTCTGTGAGCGACTCTTGCCATAGCCAGATACATTCCGACCTCTGAGCATTCGCCGTTGAAGTTGTCTCTGAGGCCCTGAACGATCTCTTCATCAACGCCCTGAGCTACGCCAACTACGTGCTCTGCAGCCCATTCTCTTTCGCCTTCTTCTACCTTGTTGAATTTCTCTGCCGGAACACCGCACTGAGGGCACTTAGCCGGTGGCGTATCGCCTTCATGAGTATATCCGCATACTGAACATGTCCACTTCATATTTTTATCCTCCTGTAAAATATTTTTTCCACTGTGCGTGATTATATCACAATAACTGCCTCTTTGTCCATATTGTACTATTTTAGTCCAGATTAGTCAACTAGATTCTGATCCGCGAAGGAGAAAACTTCTTCTATTATGCGCATTGCCGCCCAGCTGGTTATATCGTTCACATCCAGAGGCGGCGCGACTTCAACAATGTCCATGTCGCGCACAGGCAGATTGAACAGAATGAACCTGACTAAACTGATGAGTTCCCTTGATGTTATGCCTCCTGATACCGGCGTTCCGGTACCCGGCGCAAAGGCAGGATCGAGCACATCTATGTCAAGGGTGAAATAAACATGATCGTAGCCCCTGAACTTATTGCCTATTATCTTCGCGCACTCCTTCCATCCTGTTTCATCTACATCGCTCGCTGAAATCACAGTGATGTCTTTCTCTCTCTGAATGATTTCCAGCTCTTCCGGCTCAGCCGCGCGGATTCCCAGAAACAGCAGGTCTTCAGGCTCGATGATGTCGTCCAAAGCGCGTTTTTCCGTATTGGCATGGGACCAGATGTGTCCGTCGTAACAATCGCAGAGATCGAAATGCGCGTCAAAGTGAATGACGCCGATCTTCTCCCCTTCTCTTGCCTTTGCAAAAGCCTTATGGAGAGGTATCGTTACGGAATGGTCTCCGCCCAGAAACAGATTGAACTTGCCGTGTTCCATCATCTCCATGGCTTCGGCTTCAACGCGCGCGAAGCTCTCCTCCCATGTTCCGCTCATGTCCACATCGCCGAAGTCATGAACCAACGGCTGAGTATCGAGAATATGCCAGTCGTCCGTGGCGCACGGCATATAGACTTCGCCGAGTTCACGAAGTTTCGACGGGCCTTCCGCGGCTCCCGCCTCCTGACTCGTTCCTCCATCAAAAGGAATGCCAAGGATCAGAACCTTGGCATCTTTCGGATTCGCGGCATTTATATCAAGCCACTTTTTCATTTTTACACCTCTCTAAATTGAGTACTTGTCCTGATACTCTTCAAAGTATCTTGTGAATTTCTCGTCCTTCATCTTCTTGAGACTGGACAGATATTTGTGAGTGTCAAAGTTCTCGCTCTCCATCTCAATCATGCCGACAGCGATGTTAGAGCAATGGTCAGATATACGCTCATAATTAGTTATCAGGTCATTGAACACAAAGCCCTTCTCCAGCGCGCACTCTCCTCGCTGGAGTCTTTCGACGTGATGGTTCTTCATCTCATCACAGAGATTGTCGATGAGTTCTTCGAGAGGTTCCACTTTGACCGCCAGTTCCATGTCACTGTTAACAAAGGCACTAGTCGCCAGAGAAACCACTTCCGTTATGGCTTCGCGAAGCACTTTCAACTCGCGGACAGCTTCATCCGAGAACTGTATTTCCTTATCGTGTATCTCCTGAGCGCACTCCGCAATATTTCTGGCATGGTCGGATATACGTTCAAAGTCTGTAATGGAATGAAGAAACGCGTAGACCTGTTCATTCTGTTTCTTTGATAGCTCACGGGCGGATATCTGTACAATATATTCTCCCAGTTTGTCTTCGTATATGTCAACAGTTTTCTCGGCCTTTCTGACTTTCTGGAAATTGTCAACAGAATAATTGTTGAGAAGATCAAAAGCATCCTGCAGGCACTGCTGCGTAAGAGTCGCCATTGCGTCGATGGCCTGATGGCTCTGTTCAAGAGCAAGTGCCGGGTGCTGTATGAATCTTTCTTCCAAACGAGCGATAGGCTCCGGAAGAAACTCGCCTTTTTCTTCTTCCTGTGGCTTGTCCTTGACGATGGCGCATGCTATCTTTTCAAGAATGCCGACACAAGGGAAGAGTACAACGACTATTACAAATCTGAACAGCGTGTTGAGCAAAGCCATGCTGACTGCTGTCAGAGTAAGCGACATCAGCGCGAAGTTGAATACCGCGTTCAGAGCGTAAAAGACGACTCCGCAGATGAGCGAGCCGAAAACATCTATAAGCAGGTGAACCATCGCTGTTCTCACACCGTTTACGTTGGCGCCGATAGAACTGATCAGTACAGGCAACGCTCCGCCCACGGCGATACCCAGAAGCATCGGGAATGCTTCCTGGAACTGCAGTACCCCTGTCATGGCCAGAGCCTGCAGAATACCAACCGCAGCCGCTGAACTCTGAATGAGAGCGGTAAATATCATGCCGACGAGTATACCAATCAGCGGATTGGCCATTGCAGAAAGGAAGTTCAGAAAAGAATCTGTCTCGCAAAACGGCTTGACTGCGTTTGTTATTGCTGTCATGCCGTACATGAGTATGGCGAACCCCATCAGTATTTCACCGACTTGATTTTTAACCTGCGAGGATGTGAACTTGCGGAGGTAAATACCGATGATCGCAACGATTCCTGTAATCGTCGCAGTAGATAAAAGGGCGACCCATCCGCCTGCTCCTTCTATGGCGGAGAGGCATACGATCCACCCTGTTATGCTTGTTCCAAGTATGGAACCTAAAACAATGCTAACGGCCTGTCTGAACTTCATCATTCCGGAGTTCACGAAACCGATAGTCATAATAGAAGTTGCTGATGATGACTGGATAACAGCTGTCACTCCAACGCCGAGTACCATGCCTTTAAAAGCATTGCTCGTGAGCTTATAGAGGAACAGTTCCAGTTTATCACCGGCAACTTTCTTGAGTCCGTCGCCCATCAGCGTGATCCCGAAGAGGAACAGAGCGATCCCGCCGAAAAAGGCAATTATACTTACTGCTATCATCTTATCTCCTTGCCACCAGCTTGGTGTCCTTGAGGGCGGGCCACTTCCCACCCACTTAATAATAGTATCTTGCCTATTGTCAAGTCAATGTAAAAATAAAGTAAATTTTTTACAATAAACACAAAGAACGGGAGCCCGCTTTTCGGACTCCCGTTCTCCATGCTGATTAGCATTTATTTCGTCTTTGCATTCTTCGTGCCACTCCACTTTGAATAATATGTGCCTGAACCCGTGGTCTTGTAGGATCTGTACTGTACGTAGTACTTTGTCTTTTTCTTAAGCCCCTTGACCGTAGCCTTTGTCTTGGTCAGGCCCTTGACGCTCACATACTTGGCACCTGAGAACGATGCATTTGTCGATACACGAACCTGATAGCCTGTAATGACGCCCTTGTACTTTTTCTTCTGCTTCTTGCTCATTGCTTTCCAGCGCACGGTCAGCTTCTTCTTAGCGCGTGACGGAGACTTGATGCCTTTGACAAGCGGCGGAATGATCGTGAATGATGCAGACTTTGTCCCGCTGAACTTTCCGATTCCCGTAGCTGTTACCCTATATGCGCCGACGGCTTTTCTACCGGCTGCGTATGAAACAGCATAATCTCTCCCGTTAACCAGCTTCTCGGAGCCGAGACTTAAGGTGACACCAGGTGTTTTGACTCCCCCGTCATATACATAAGTGTATCCTGAAAGGAACATATCCCTGCAGAGAATGCTGTTCGTTATATAGCCGTAGGCTTTGCTGAAATCAATGAGACCATATCCGTACTCGACATCATATCCCGGGCGGCCAAGGTCCTTGGATGTGATCTTCAGCAGATCCATGAATTTAGATGGGCTGAAGTCAGGATTGTAGGACTTGACCATGGCTGCCAATGCCGATACCTGCGGCGCTGCAAATGACGTTCCCGAACCGAAATAGTACCCTCCGGACCTTGTAATGATGCGAACATACTCTCCGGGCGCAGCAACCATAACCTTATTGTTGTAGTTAGAATCGACCGCTCTGGTGTTATGTGAATCAACGGAAGCCACACTGATTACGCAGTCATATCCGGCAGGATAATTCACCGGTCCGGCGTAGGACGGTGTCGCCTCATTCCCTGATGCCGAGACAAGAATCACCCCTTTGTTAAACGCTTCCTCACACGCGTTTTTAAGCGTTATTGAGTCTGCACCGCTAGTCGGTCCACCGAAACTCATGTTGATTACTTCTGCACCATTATCTACCGCATGCTTGATCCCCCGGGAAACCGTAATTAAGTCGCCACCTCCCTTTTGATCCAGCACTCTCACGGGCATTATATTCACATTCGGCATCGCGCCGGTGAACCCCTCGCCGTTATTGCGGGCTTCCGCGATGATTCCAGTAACTGAAGTCCCGTGTCCGAACCAGTCAGTGACATTATCTGTTCCTGTAAAAGCATCATATGCGTCAACAAAACATTCTTTTCTGAGATCTGGATGATTCATATTTACACCCGTATCAAGAACCGCAACGGTTGCCCCGTCGCCAAACACACCCAGGTTCCAGACGTCGGGTACTTTCGTATTGACCAGCTGCCACTTGAAATCCCCATAATCGGGATCGTTTGGAACATCAAAAGCGTGCATTATGTAATTCGGTTCTATGTATTCGACCTTTTCGGGCTCTACTACTTCACTGATGGTCTCGACAGAGTCTGCCGCGTACAGCTCACTCTTAACGACCTCCTCGACCTCCTGCTCTGAATCAAGTCCTTCGATGGCCTGCTCCATCTCTTTGACATCGGCTTTGGTCGTGTCATCTTCCAGCTTGTAAATGAATCCGTTGTACTGGCTCTCATCTATTTCACTGAGATCCATGCTGTTGCCGTCTTCGTCTCTAACAACAATCAGATCCGATAGGTCAGTATTAGCCGTTTCTACAGCTTCCGCCGCGCCGGTCTCAGAGTTGACTGTATCAACCTCTGTCTCATCCGCGCCTGCGGCTTCTTCTGTAACCGCTTCAGATTCAACCGATTCTGCCGCCGCCTGATTATCATTCTCGACAGCATAAATCTGCGAAGGAATGACAGCCGTTCCAAACATGAAAACAAAGGCTACCAGCAAAGCCGCAAGCCTTTTCTTCATTTCTATTGTGCTATAGTTTTCTTTTCTCATAATGACAATACACCTATTCATTTTTTACAGGCTATATTATACAATAAAAAATTGTCCGGTATGTGAAACCGGACAACTTTTTACAATTAATTTTTATTAATTGGAATCCACCTTAAATATCTATATTGATGCTCACTCCGCGCGGCCGGCCGCCTGGATGACATGCTTCATGAGAACAGCCGTAGTGACGCTTCCGACGCCGCCCGGAACCGGCGTGATTGCCGCAGCTTCAGGCTCTACCTCATCGAAGTTGACATCACCGCAGAGATTGCCCTCTTCGTCTACATTGATTCCTACATCGATTACAGTCTGACCGCTTCCCAGAATCTCAGAGCCGATCATCTTCGCGCGGCCAAGAGCCGAAACAACTACGTCCGCATTATGTCCGGCGTCCCTGAAGTCATCGATAGCCGTTCTGCTGTGGCATACGGTTATCGTCGCGTGACGCTTCATCAGCATCATAGCGACAGGCTTGCCTATTACAAGGCTTCTGCCGAACACCGTGACTTTACTGCCCTTGAGCTGCACGTCATAGTGATCGAGAATCTCCATTACCGCTTCAGCTGTACACGGCGGATAGCCGATTTCAGTATCCATGAAGACCCCTGCCATTGAACCTGACGTTATTCCGTCCATGTCTTTTTCAGGCGCAAGTGTTTCGCATACTGCCTTTTCATCTATATGCGCAGGCAAAGGCCTGAACATCAGCACTCCGTGAATGCTGTCGTCGGCGTTGATCTTTTTGATTTCACTTATAAGGCTCTTCTCCGTCATGTCTTCAGGAAAAACGAACTGCTTAACCTTAACGCCGGTCTTGTCTGCTCTCTTCATGGCTCCCTTCTCATATGAAAGGTCTCCGGGTTTTTCGCCCAGCCTGATTATTGCCAGCGTCGGTTCGATTCCTCTGCTCTTAAGTTCCTCAACTGCCTGTACGTTTCTCCTCGTGATTGCGCCCGCTACAGGCGCCCCTTTAAGTAGCTCTGCCATTTTCCTGTCTCCTGCTTTAACATCCGTCTTCTTAACGTTTTATCTTTCAAAATTCTTCAGGAACGTCATCCTGTGTATCGGGCATGTCCCATGTTCGCGTATTCCTTCGTAGTGCGCCGCGGTTCCGTAGCCTTTGTTCTTTTCAAAAGCATACCACGGATACTCTTCCGCAAACTCTACCATCATCCTGTCTCTGGTGACCTTTGCGACTATTGACGCCGCCGCTATGGCCAGCACCTTCGAGTCGCCTTTCACAACCGCGTGCTGCGGTTTGTCCAGGCCCTCCAGATTTACCGCGTCGAGCAGAACAAAACCGATGGAAGCGTCCGCCGCGCCGCCCGCATTGACTCTGAGCTGCAGATCGCATGCCGCTATGGCGTCCTTCATCGCTTTCTTCGTGGCCTGAAGAATGTTTATCTCGTCAATCACCTTGTGATCCGCCATGCCGATTCCGTATGCCAGACATCCGTCGATTATCTGATCATACAGCTCCTCGCGCCGCTTCTCGCTCAGCTTCTTGGAATCATCAACTCCCAGAACCGCGAAGTCTTCAGGCAGCACTACCGCTGCCGTTACAACAGGTCCCGCGAGCGGTCCCCTGCCGACCTCGTCTACCCCCGCGATGTATTTATATCCCTTCGCGTGAAGTGATGCCTCCGGTTCTTTCATCTCAGCCAGCCGCTGCTTCTGTTTTTCTATTCGTTCCTGCTTAGTCATCTCCGCCCTCCGGCCACTCAAGGGTTATGCGTCCGATCTTAGCCGAACGGAACTCATCGAGCAGAAGCCTGCCCATGCGTTCGTAGTCTATGCGCTTTCCCGGGAGTATGCATCCGCGCTTAAGCGCCATCTGGTGCATGTTCGCAAGGGCCGCGTCTGTATCTGTTTCAATAGGATACCCGGTTTCCGGGGAATCGTCTCCCTCGCCGAGCAGCTCATTGAGCTTATATCTTTCAAGCAAAAGCTCCGGATACCGTTCCGTGAGCACTTTGATAAGCTCCAATGCCAGTGTAGGCACATCCAGAATCTCATCCTTTATCGAGCCGCAGAAAGCCAGATTCACGCCGGCCTTCGGGTCCTCGAACTTGGGCCACAGTATTCCCGGTGTATCAAGAAGCTGCATGCCGTTCTCCAGAGTCAGCCACTGCTTGCCTTTAGTTACGCCCGGACGGTCGCCGGTCTTGGCGCTTTTGTGTCCTGTCAGCCTGTTGATTAGAGAAGACTTGCCGCAGTTAGGAACACCGACGATCATCAGCCTGTACGGCTTGATCGCGCTGCTGCCGGTTCTCTCGGCGGCCTTCTTTTCAAAACTGGAAAAAAGCTGCTTCGTGCCCTCGCCTGTTAGCGAATTCATGATTACAGCCTGCGTTTCGCCTGCCTTTGCATTGTCCGGCTTCGAGGTGAGCTTCTGCTTCCAGGCTCTGTTTGCCTTTTCGTCCGCCAGGTCGCTCTTGTTGATAGCGATGATCCGCGGCTTCGCGCTCACAAGCTCGTCGATAATCGGGTTTCTGCTGGATACAGGAATACGGGCATCAATGACTTCGATGACCGCGTCTACCATCTTCATGTTGTTCTGGATCAGTTCCCGGGTTTTCTTCATGTGTCCCGGATACCAGTTTATGTTGTCTATCATTGACGCCTCCTCTCCGTAATCATTATACACTTTTTCCGCTAATAGTGGGCGGCAGAAAAATACGAACCTAATAAGGCACATTTGTGTAATTATTTCTTGCTAAGCATTCATTTCTCACAAAAACCAATGAGATAAATGACTCCAAAGCTCTTATCCCTGCTCGTTTTGTACTGGATTGTAAACATGCTATTTAAGATTGTGAAATCTCACCATTAAACTTGTTGTTATTACACTGATTTTTCCAAATAAAGGAAGTTGGTGGAGCAATCGCTGATTGCTTAGTATCAAATGGTGAGAAATGAGACTTGAATGATTAGTTTTTACACAACACACAACTAAAAACGCGTCCGAAGCTCGAGGAATAAAAAATTCCACACAGAAAAAGGAAGCTCACTGCGTGTTATGTGCTGTGCAATGGCTTCCTTCTGTTTCTGATTGATTACCGACCAGCATTGATTCTGATCAGTATGTCTGCCAGTCTGTCAGTTTATCTCTCCTTGCGAGCCTTGATCTTAGCTGACTTACCGGTTCTCTGACGCATGTAGTGCAGTCTAGCTCTTCTGACTCTACCGCGTCTTACGACTTCGATCTTCTCTACCAGCGGTGAGTGGATCGGGAATGTCTTCTCAACGCCTACGCCTGAGGCGATTCTTCTGACTGTGAATGTCTCGCCGATTCCGCCGCCCTGTCTCTTGAGAACAAAGCCTTCGAATATCTGAATTCTTTCTCTGTTACCTTCTTTAATTTTAACGTGTACCTTGACGGTATCTCCAACGTTAAATGCAGGGATGTCAGATTTCATATATTCATTAGTTACTGAGCTCAATACGTCCATCGCTCTTCCTCCTTCCCTTCGGCATGTTCTTGGTGCCTTATGCAGATCCGCTGTCTGCGACGCATACCAGAGGACCACCCGTTATATACATTAATAATGAGCGCGCTTTACACGCGCTCGTACATTATACATTAGGCTTTTATGCGGTGCAAGCACTTTTTTACACGCTCCGCGCTACAGGAATACGTACTTCAATATGAACAGCACCGCCAGTATGTACATCAGTATTGTGATTTTCTCGCGCTTGCCGCAGATCAAATTGATTATTACAAAGGAAATCACGCCGAATGATATGCCTTCTGATATGCTGTAGAACAGCGGCATCGTGATGATGCACAGATATGCGGGTATTGTGTCGGTCATGTTTTTCGGCGAGAACTGAATCTCTCTTATTCCTTCAAACATGAGGAACCCTACCATTATCAGCGCCGGAGCTGTGGCGAATGAAGGTATCGATGTGAACAGTGGTGAAAACATGCATGAGAGAAGGAACAGACAGCCGGTTGTTACAGCAGTCAGCCCTGTGCGTCCTCCGACAGCTATGCCTGCAGTAGATTCAACATAGGTTCCGGTGGTCGACGTTCCTAAAATCGCTCCGCAGGTCGTGGCGATGGCGTCAGACAGGAGAGCCGGCCTGATTGCCGGAAGGCGCCCATTTTCATCGAGCATCTTTGCCTTTGCGCTTACACCGATCAGGGTGCCGATGGTATCGAACATGTCGACGAAGAGGAACGAGAACATGACAACTATGAAGTTTAAGATACCTACGTCGTGAAAGTTCGTATTGAAACACTGTCCGAAGGTGTCCTTCAGCGATGAGAAGTCAAGGCTGATGACATCAGTAGGAAACAGACTGTACATGCCGATTTCCGGGTCAGGTACATAAACGCCGGTCAGCTGACAGATCATGCCGAGGGCCCAGGTGACGAGAATCCCAAACAGAATGGATCCCTTGACCCTTTTTATATAGAGAATCACTGTGACAAACAGACCCACGCTGGCCAGCAAAGCACATATGCCGTGCGTTGTGAAATCCTCTCTGAAGCTCGTAATTGTGACCAGAGTGGATGACGAATCCACACTGAGGCCCGCGTTCTGCAGCCCGATGAACGCGATGAACAGACCTATGCCTACGGAAACTCCGTTCTTCAGAGGCATCGGTATCGCGTTGAATATTGCTTCACGCACATTTGTGAGGGAAAGCAGGATGAAAATCAGTCCCTCGAAAAAGACCGCAAGAAGCGCGACATGCCACGATATGCCCATGCCTTTGACAACAGTATAGGCGAGAAAGGCGTTAAGGCCCATACCCGCGGACAGGGCGTATGGAAGATTGGCCATTAAGCCCATGCAAAAGCAGCCGATCGTCGATGCCAGGCACGTGGCAAGAAGAACCGCGTGCGGATTCATGCCCGCGGCGCTCAATATGCTCGGGTTGACTGCGATAATGTAGGCCATGGTCATGAATGTAGTCACGCCCGCCACTATCTCTCTTCTTACAGTGGTATTGTTTTCTTCAAGTCTGAACAGCTTATTCATATGGGCATTATATCATAAAAAGAGGCGCTTACTGCGCGCCTCTGATGATTATATATCCTTCGTCCATGTAACTTATGAGTTCGTCTATGTCCGTCAGTTTCAGCCGCTGGTCTGTCTCGAACCACTTCCGGTCTTTAGTGTCCGCGACTATCGCCCTGCCGTCCTCGTCCATTCCGATCAGGAGCAGCATCTGACTTTCACCTCTCCATGGTCCGCTGTCCGCGTCAATTGACAGAATCACAGGCATGCCATTGGCGAGATTGCTCTTTATTGCCACATAGACACTGTCTTCATCGTTGGACTGTTCGCAGATGACACCTGCGTCTTCCAGGGCCTCGCTGTACTCGTCAATATCGCTTAGTGCGGACTTGTCGCCTTTGCTTCCCTCGTACTCGATTCCGAGTCCTGAGAGCAAGCTCATCATCATGCATTCATCATCTGTATATTTGAAGTCTTTCGCTCTGTAAATATCGTATTCGTGGACAACTCCGAAACTATCCGTAACCTGAGCCGTTGCCGTCTTCGTGTTGCTCTTTATCGGCAGCACAGACTGGACACCACCGGAAAGACTGTATGTGACAGTATCTCCCTTTGATGACTTGATTTCCTTCGGAGGATTGGTAATGGAGTAATCCTTCTCATATAAATAGTTGCCGTCAAACCTGCATCTGATTCCAGGGATCCTGACATTGGAACTGTACTGCCAGATGTAGTACTCGCCTTTGTATCCTGTCGCCGAGAGATCGCTCGTGTACTGAGCAAGCCATATGATGTATTTGTCTTCAAGCTTGTCAGCGTCAAGATAGGAATTGAACAGCCCTCTGCTGGCGTAGAGCATCGGCTCGTATCCGTTTTCCTCGATTATGTCGCAGAAGGTCATGCAGAGTTTTGTGCAGTTCTTCATACCCAGCTCTCTCACTGAGCGCCAGTTGAGTCTGCCGTTGCTGTTTGTCTCAAAGTCAAGAGCGACAGGCAGTGTTATCATGTCACGGTACGGCTTTATGATCTTCATGAAGAACTTGGCTTCTCTTTCCATTTCTTTCGGTGTGAGACCCGTGGTGAAATAATACACGCCGACATCCATGCCGTGCTTTCTCGCCCTCTTTATGTTCTGGACGAAGCGTTCATCCTTCTTGAGTCTGTTCGTATTGAGTTTGCTGTAGCCTGCTCTGATTATGACACTGTCAACACCCGCATCCTTGATGGCTTCCCAGTCATCGTTGTCAAGGTCGCCGTTCCATGACGAAATATCCAGGCAGTTATGCTGGATATAACCCTCCTGATAACGCTCAGGTGTCTCCGCGTCTCCTACAGAAGTTCTGTATGTCGCAAAGACATTAAGCGGCATCAGTGAAACTGTTAAAGTCAGAACTGTGAGCAGAGCAAGCGCTGCTGCTTTTGCTTTATGCATTCCCATATTACACCTGCCGTGTCCGACAACCATTCCTATTCTATATTAGTATATATTAGCCCCGGCACGCTGCATACTTAAAATTCTTTAATAAAAACCTTGATTTTATAAGGATTATAGGTTAACATTTACGTGTGGTTATCCCCTGATAACCTCATTAATCTCTAATCCCAATACCCCTTTTAACAAAAGAAACCTTCGGGTTTCTTTTGTTTTTTTGTTTACCATAACTCGTTTACCATAATAATTGTGGTATACTCTAACCGGAGGAACGAGATGAAGAAAAACATTAAAATAAAACAGTACGTAATGGCTTACAGAGCCGACGAAAACGAAATAAAGAGACTGCTTCCGCCGGGCTTCGAATCGCTGAGGCCTGTACTTAGAATAAACGCAGAGTGCTTCGACGGCGACGACGATTGGGGCTATGTTGAATTCAACACCCCTGTGGCCGCAGAGGGTAAGCGCGGCTGGCTGAATATAGCCTCATGGCTTGAGAAGCCGAAGTACATGCATCTGGAATTCACCCCGACCGGAGAGGCCGGCGGCTGTCCGCATGAGGCGGATAACGACGGCTGCTTCTACTGGGATTACACCAACGGCAGCTACGGTTTTCTTGAAGCTGAGATCATTGACTCCAACAAGGAGTACGCCGACTGCTCACTGAGCTGGGAACTGCCTCCTGCCAATGAATTCATTGACGACGATGAGCGCATCCGCAGTTTCATCAAGCTCCCTGTTCAGGAAATACTCGGTGCATATGTGGTTGAGTTCGACCTCGAAATCGAAGACGGTTTCGTGGAAGAGCCGGCTGAGAACGCAGGCCTGTAATGAAACACATAGTCGAAGAATGGCAGCAGAATATGTGTGATTCCGCACTCTGGAGTTTTTACTTCGACGGAATGCGGGTTGGCTCTCTGGACATCGAGACAACAGGGCTTGATCCAAGGAGAAACAAGTTCGTGCTGGGCGGCGTATACGACGCGCAGACAAATCTTCTCCATCAGGTGCTGGCTGAAAGCCGCGCCGAGGAGGAGGCTGCTCTTGCTGAGTACATGGATGTTCTTTCCGATCTGGATGTGGTTGTGACCTACAACGGCAGGAACTTTGATATTCCGTTTCTTGACCGCAGACTTTCGGCTTCAGGACACTCAGCGGCGTCATGCGGACATCTGTATGATCTGGATCTCTATCAGGTCCTGAGCGGTCACTCCCCGATACGGAAGTTCGTGCCGAACATGAAGCAGAAGACAGTCGAGAATTACATGGGACTGTGGGAGACGAGAGCAGATGAGATCTCAGGAGCCGAGAGCGTTGAGCTGTATAACCGTTATGAACTGACCGGGGATTCTGACGCGGAGTATCGAATACTTCTGCACAACAACGATGACGTCAGGCAGCTTACCAGGCTCACAGAGGCAATAAGAAAAAGCAACTTCCACAAGGCTATGTTCAGGATGGGCTTCCCTGTCAGATCCGGCAGCAGAATGATTACAGTCAGAGAGATCAAGTTCCGCTCTGACGGTCTTGAGTGCAGCGGCACCCAGAACAGAACGCCTGTGAACTACGCCGGTTTCGAACAGGACGGCTGGCCTGTCATGAGCAGTTTCAGAGACGGTTCTTTCAGGATGAGCATTCCTGTAATCAGGGAACGCGGCATAACCGCGGTCGATCTGGAGGCCGCCGGAATAAAAGATGAGAGCTTTGAAGATTACCCGGACTGCATCAGCGGATTTCTCATTCTTGAAGATGCAGACGGGATCAGATACCGCGAAACAAATCATTTCATAAAAGAATTCACAAAGAGATTCATGGAGGAGAACTTATGAAGATAGGATTTATTGGAATAGGCAACATGGGCGGCTCCATACTGAAGGGTTACGCCAAGTCCCCGGCAAGTGCGGGAAACGAGATACTCATTCACGACAAAACAACAGAGAACAATCATGAGATGGCGCAGGCCATTGCCTCGAGCGGTTTTTCAAACAAGAACATCATCATCTGCAACGACAACAAAGAACTGGTTGCGCAGTCGGACATAATAATTCTTGGGGTAAAGCCTAACAGCGTTGATGATGTCCTGCGTGAAATCGCTCCTGCCGAGGGCAAGCTGCTCATTTCAATGGCGGCCGGCGTAAGCATCGCCAAGCTCGAGAGATATCTCAACGAGGGCGCGGAAGGCAGCGGTGATAAAGCTAAGATCATACGCATTATGCCTAACACTCCTGCGCGCGTCGGAATGGCAATGACTTCGATGAGCCGGAACGCAAACGTGAGCAATGAGGACTTTGCTCTTGCCAAGACAATCTTTGATTCCGTCGGAATAGCCGAAGAAGTTCCGGAGGATCTGATAGACTGCGTTATCGGCGTGAGCGGTTCCAGCCCTGCATATACTTACATGTACATTGAAGCTCTGGCAAAGGCGGCGGTCGATAACGGAATGGCCGCTGACAAAGCAAGAGTTTTCGCCTGCCAGGCTGTAATGGGCGCAGCGAAGATGGCGCTTGAGAGCAAGGAATCCCTGGAACAGCTGCGCATTAACGTGTGCTCACCCGGGGGCACGACCATCGAAGCAGTCAACAAACTGTTTGAAAACGGGTTCATGGATGACGTTGCCGAAGGATTCCAGGCGGCCGTCGACAGATCAAAGGAGATGACTGCGGAGTGATTTTCAAGGAAGAACTTATAGAGAGTGAAAGATTGTATGAAGGCGCAATACTCAATTTAAGGCGCGACAAGGTCACTGCATCTTCAGGTACGGCTTATAGAGAGATTGTCGAACACAATGGCGCGGTAGCCATCGTCGCGCTCACTGAAGACAACAACATAGTAATGGAACGCCAGTACAGGTATGCCTGCGGCCGGGCAATACTCGAGATCCCGGCGGGAAAGATCGACAAGGGCGAGACGGATCCTGTTGCGGCTGCGGTAAGAGAGCTCAGGGAAGAGACCGGCTACACAGCCTCAGAGATTATCCATCTGGGCGACTGCAACCCGAGCTGCGCGTATTCCGAAGAGGTCATCCACCTTTATCTCATGCGTGGACTGACCAAAGGCGAACGTGAGCTTGACGATGATGAAGTCATTGAACTGATTGAGATGCCTTTTGATGAGGTTTATGAGATGGGAGTGCGCGGAGAGATCGTTGATTCGAAGACGCTTGCGGCACTCCTTATGACGAAGGGCAGGTTATAAATGTATATTGAACAGTTTATCGATTATCTGAAAAAAGAAAAGAAGATGGCGCCTAATTCCCTCGACGCCTATGGACGGGATATCCGCGAATTTGAGTCTTTCGTTCTTTCGCGCGGCGTCGAAAGCGTGACAGAAGCAACGAGCACAGACGTTGTCGGATATCTGAACAAGCTTAAGGCCGCAGGCAGATCGCCGTCCACAGTAAACAGAAAGCTGGCTTCCGTGAGAGCATTCTACAATTATCTGCTTGACGAAAAGATCGTCAGCGAGAGTCCGGCAAGAGGCATCAAGACTCCCCGTATCGAAAGGAAGGAGTTGGAGTTCCTTACTATCAAGGAAATTGATCAGCTTCTCGACAGCCCAGACGACAGTCTGAAAGGCAGGCGCGACCGTGCCATTCTTGAGGTTCTGTACGCAACAGGCATCAAAGTCAGCGAGCTGATCGACGCCAATGTTGAAGATGTTAATTTCAGAATGGGCTTCATAACATGCTACGGCGAGAGCAGCAAAACCAGGATAGTTCCAATGGGAAGGCCTGCCAGAGCAGCCCTTGAAGACTACGTTTACGAAGTGAGGGATCAGCTGCTTGCTGACAACAAGGACGAGAAAGCCCTCTTTGTCAACTACTACGGAAAGCGCCTCACGCGCCAGGGCCTTTGGAAAGTCCTGAAGGAGTGCGGTGAGAAGTCCGGCATCAAACACAAGCTGACACCTAATATTCTGAGGAACTCATTCGCGGTCCACATGCTCCAGAACGGGGCTGACCTCAAGTCCCTGCAGGAGCTTATGGGGCACGAGGATATCATGGCGACGCAGGTTTATCTGGCTGCTACCAAGAATCACATCAAAGACGTCTACGACAAGACTCATCCGCGCGCCAAGTAGCGTAAAATCGGCGTCTGAAACAACGTCTGAAAAGAGGTTGGAATTTAACACTTTAAAGCGGTTCTAAAATGGCTCTATAGAGCGGTAAAGCGCCGCTTTTTTAATGGATTTTAATCCCCTGAATTGTTGACAATTTTTTATCATACTAGTATAATTTTTGAAGACAGGGACGTTTGGTGGTGTATAGGACGTCCTTTTCGGAATTATCATAATCTCTATTATTTAGCAAGGAGGAATTTTGTTATGGGTAGAAAAGTACCTATGTGGCAGTGCATCCTCGCTATCGTAGCCATGATCGTATTCCTGTTCTGGAACGTTATGGGCGACGAAGGCGGAGAGGCACACATCGGCCTGATTCTGGCTGCCTGCGTAGCCGGAATCATCGGCGCAGCCAATGGCTGGAAGTGGAGCTACATGGAACAGGGTATCCTGGCTGCTATCAACAGATCAATGCAGGCAATGCTGATCCTGGCAGTCGTAGGTGCCATGATCGCATCATGGATGGCCGGCGGTGTTATCC
>JAFRCM010000073.1 GCA_017404365.1 Bacillota bacterium | reverse complement strand
TTGGCATGCATATTGCTAAATATTTAACGTAAGTTAAAACTGCCTTTGCAAGAAGGCGAGCCTTGGCAAAGGCTGCAAATACAATTTTTTTAGGAGGAAAAAACAGATGAAAAAAGGAAATCCGTACGGAACACACAGAGTTATCTCACCTAAGGGCGTTCTGCCACAGCCTGCAGATGTAGTTGACAACACAATGGAAATCTATGACAACGAGATCCTGATCGACGTTAAGACACTGAACATCGACTCAGCTTCATTCACAGAGATCTGTAAGCAGGTCCTGGGCAAGAAGCCGGCTGAAATCGAAACTCAGGAAGAGAAGGACAAGGTTGCTCAGTGCATGAAGGACATCGTTGCTAAGGCTGGAAAGCACAAGAACCCTTGGACTGGTTCAGGCGGAATGCTCATCGGAACAGTTAAGGAAATCGGACCTGAGTGGAAGGGCGACCTGAAGGTTGGCGACAAGATCGCTACTCTGGTATCACTGTCACTGACTCCACTGGTAATCGAAGAGATCCACGAGATGAGACCTGCTATCGACCAGGTTGACATCACTGGACAGGCAATCCTCTTCCAGAGCGGAATCTACGCTAAGCTTCCTGATGACATGCCGGAAGGTCTTGCACTTTCAGCACTGGACGTTGCAGGTGCTCCTGCTCAGACAGGCAAGCTGGTTCAGCAGGGACAGAAAGTCCTCGTAATCGGCGGCGGCGGCAAGTCAGGTCTTCTCTGCCTCTACGAAGCAAAGAAGAGAGCCGGCGTAACTGGTCTGGTTGTATGCGCAGCAGGTTCACAGAAGTCAGAAGACAGAGCAAGAGCTCTCGACCTGGCTGACGAGTACTTCCACATGGACGCTTCAGATGCAGTAGGAATGTACGAGAAGGCTATGGAGCTGACAAACGGCGAACTGTACGACGTAGTAATCAACTGCGTATCCATCGAGAACACTGAGATGGGCTCAATCCTCAGCTGCAAGGACGATGGTACTGTATACTTCTTCTCAATGGCTACAAGCTTCACAAAGGCTGCTCTTGGAGCAGAAGGCGTTGGCAAGGACGTAAACATGATCGTCGGCAACGGCTACACTAAGGGCCACGCAGAAATTACTCTTCAGGAGCTGAGAGAGCACGAAGGTCTCAGAAAGCTCTTCGAAGAGATGTATGCATAATTGATGATTGGATGAAAAGGAGAAAAAAATGGCTATTAGAAACTGGAAAGACATCCCTCTTTTCAAGGATGTAACAGATGAGCAGTGGAATGACTGGCATTGGCAGGTTGCTAACAGACTCGACTCCGTTGAAAAGATCAAGCAGGTTGTAAACCTTACTCCTCAGGAAGAAGAGGACATTACCAAGGTAATGGATGGATTCAGAGTTGGCATTACTCCTTACTATGCTTCACTGATGGATCCGGACGATCCTTACTGTCCTGTAAGAATGCAGGCGGTTCCTACGCTGGCTGAGACTCACAGAGGCGAAGCTGACATGCTCGACCCTCTTCATGAAGACGAAGACTCACCGGCACCGGGACTCACTCACAGATATCCGGACAGAGTTCTGTTCCTGATCACTGACCAGTGCTCAATGTACTGCAGACACTGCACAAGAAGAAGACTGGCAGGCGAGACAGACGGAGCAAGATCAATGGAAGACATCGATGCATGCATCGATTACATCAAGAGAACTCCGGTTGTCAGAGACGTACTGCTTTCAGGCGGAGACGCTCTCTGCGTTGAGACTGACGTACTCGAGTACATCATCTCAGAGCTGAGAAAGATCGACCACGTTGAAATCGTAAGAATCGGATCAAGAACGCCTGTAGTTATGCCGCAGAGAATCACTGACGAGCTGGTTGACATGCTGAAGAAGTATCACCCGATCTGGCTGAACACTCACTTCAACCACCCGAAGGAATGGACTCCAGAAGCTGCAGAAGCATGCAGAAAGCTGGCTGACGCCGGTATCCCTCTCGGAAACCAGTCAGTACTGCTCAGAGGAATCAACGATGACGTTCATGTAATGAGAAATCTGGTTCACCTCTGCTGCAAGAACAGAGTTCGTCCGTACTACATCTATCAGTGCGACCTGTCACTGGGTATCGAGCACTTCAGAACTCCTGTATCAAAGGGTATCGAACTGATCGAAGGACTCAGAGGCCACACTTCAGGATATGCAGTACCGACATTCGTAGTCGACGCTCCTGGCGGCGGCGGCAAGACTCCGGTAATGCCTCAGTATGTAATCTCACAGTCACCTGACAAGGTTATCCTGAGAAACTACGAAGGCGTAATCACAACTTACACGGAGCCTCCGCAGATGCCTAAGATTCAGTGCAGCTACGAGAACTGCAAGAATGTAGAAGATTATCACTATGAAGGTGTCGCAGGACTGGCACAGGGCGAGAGAATGTCAATGGAGCCGGCTCACCTGCTGAGACACGAGAGAAACAAGAAGTAATTTAGTTAACATGTGCCTGCTTCAAAAACTATCTGAAAACTACAAACGAATCTCCATCGTGGGCATGGCGAAGAACGCGGGTAAGACCACCGCTCTCAATTATCTGATTGAGGAAGCGATGGATGAAGGCCTGACGCTCGGAGTCACGTCCACAGGCAGAGACGGAGAGGGGACTGATATTGTAACAGGCACAGACAAACCCAGAGTTTATCTGGATACAGACACTATCGTATCGGTGCCTAAGCAGCTGTATGCGCTGGCGGATGCGGGACTCGAAATCCTGAAGATGACCGAATACGGAACTGCTCTCGGACAGCTTATGCTCTGCAGAGTGGCCGATGCCGGTTACGTCCAGGTGGCAGGTCCTGTTATCAACGCCCAGCACATACGGATGTGCGAAGAAATGCTTGCTCTTGGAGCTGATCTGGTGCTGATTGACGGTGCGATCGATAGAAAGTCGATCGCGGCACCGGACATCTCGGATGCGATAATCCTTTCCACCGGAGCGGTTTTATCGAGAAAGCTGGACAAGGTGGTGGAGGAAACGGCGTATACCGTTGAACTCTACAGCCTGCCGGTTCTCGAAGAAGGGATGGAAAGAGAGATAATAGAAGAGCACGCGGATAGTGATCGTGTTTTTACAGTAAAAGACGGCGAAGCCGTACAATTGAATATAACTACGGGACTCGGATCGGGAAAACTTCTTGACAATGCAATTGATGAGAAAGTCACACACATTTTCGTGCCGGGTGCGTTCACCCAAAGTGTAGTGGCCGACATTGACCGTCGGAAACTTAAGAACGCCACATTCGTTCTGAAAGACCCTACGAAGATCTTCATTGACAAGGCTACGTGGGGCAGGCTGAGAAAGTACGGCCTTAAGGTCAAAGTACTTCAGAACATAACGGTGGCGGCAATAACCGTCAACCCGACGAGTCCTGCAGGATATTCGTTCGATCACGGAGAAATGGCATCCGCAATGCAGAAAGCAGTGCCGGATATACCCGTCATCGATGTAATGATGGGATAGAAGACATGAGTGAAAACGCTAAGAGACTTGCAAACAGAAAAACGCGCAGTGAAACAGGGCTGGATTACGTTGTAGGCGCACTTAATCTGCTTACACCATTCGGCACCAGGATCATCAAAGAGCAGAAGCCGTTTTTCCCCGGACAGGAGGAAGAACTGAGGGCGGAGCTCGAACGCGTGCAGAGAATGCTCGACATAGCGGCTGCCAATGAACGCGACATAAGCGTTCTGCAGGAAACGTTCATGATGATGAAGGACAATTCTTTCACTATTGAAAGAAGCGCCAACGCGGCGCTGACCGTCGTCGAAATCTTCGAAATCAAGAGTCTGTTGCTGCTGATCGACAAAGTCAGAAAAACAGCGGATAGGGTGCTTTTGCCTGAAGAGTTCGTTCCGGGAGACATTACGGAGCTTCTGGACATACTGGACCCGGGCAAAGACAGACTCAACACCTTCTACATTTACGACTCGTTCTCCGAAAGGCTCGCGAGGCTGCGCGCCGAAAAGAAGGAGCTCGAGCGTGAAAGCAGGAAGGAAAAGAAGAAGAGAAAGAGCGAACTGCTTACAAGAACGGGCCTGAATCTTACGCCAAAATTCGATATCACGGTATCGAAGAGTGATTCAGAGCGTATAGAAATGATGAAAGAGATCTCCGAACTTGTAAAGTCGGAGGAAGATTATATGTCTGTTACCTTCGTTCTCGCGCCTACGGAAGAGGACAACGAGATCCAGAAGAGGATCGACCAGGTTGTCGCCGACATAGAGGAAGAAGAACTGAAGGTGAGGGAGGAACTGTCAAAAGAGATCCACAAGTGGGAGGAAGTGCTCCTCGACGGATGCGAGAGAATCGGAAGACTCGACATTACACTGGCAAAGGCGCTCTTTGCCGCCAGAACAAACTGCGTGATGCCGCAGATTGCGGAGGAACACGTCGTCGAGTTCACCGACGGGAGACACCTTCAGGTTGAAGAGATAGTAAGGAAGAAGGGCGGGGAATATTGCCCGGTAAGCCTTTCTCTCAGCCAGGGAGTCACCTGCATCACAGGAGCAAACATGGGCGGAAAAACTGTTTCTCTTAAACTGGTGGGCATGATCGCCATAATGGCCCAGTACGGATACTTCGTACCGGCAGCCAGCGCGCGGGTCGGCCTGTCAGGATTCATGCAGATCCTCATTGGCGACAGCCAGTCCATCGAAAGGGGTCTTTCGAGCTTCGGAAGTGAAATGGAGGAGCTCAAGGAAATGATGGACAACAGCCGTGACAGATCCTTGCTTCTCATAGACGAGATAGCGAGCGGAACTAATCCGGTAGAAGGGCTGGCGCTTACAAAGAGCATTACGGACTACCTGAAAAAGCAGCCTTACATTTCACTGATAACCACTCACTTCGAGGCGGTGACAGACGATAAGGATGTTGTGAACATGCAGGTCACGGGTCTCGCTAATGCCGACTTTGACAGACTGGATAAGGAACTCCGTTACGCGAACAGGAGAGAGCGGATAAACATCATACAGAAGTACATGGATTACCGCCTCGCCCGCGTCGACGATAACAGGGAAGTTCCAAAAGATGCCCTCAACATCGCGAAAATGCTGGGCATAGACAATAACATTATAGAAAAGGCAAAAGAATACCTGAATTAAAGGAGAAAAAGGATGGAAAGTAAACTTAACCTGGACCCTAAAAAGGTCGATCATGCCAGAGCGAGCGCAAGAAAGATCGCTGAAAGCATGCAGGAATTCATCGACAGACACACTACTGTCAGCACAGAGAGAACTATTCTCAGACTTCTGGGCGTTGACGGTGTCGATGAAGTAGACACTCCACTGCCTAACGTAGTTGTTGACCAGATCCTTGATGCGGGCGGCCTCCCTAGAGGAGTTGCTTACTGGATCGGAAACGCGATGATCCAGACAGGCAAAGAGCCTCAGGAGATCGCAGAGGAAATGGCAGCCGGAAACCTCGACATCACCAAGCTTCCGCTGGCTCCGGCCAAAGAGGCTGAAGAAAAAATCATGCCGAAGGTAATGGCGGCTCTCAAGGTCATAAGAGCACAGACAGAGAAGAGAAACAACTATCTGGCAACCATAGGTGAGGGAAGAAGACCTTACCTTTATGTAATCGTTGCGACAGGCAACATCTATGAAGACGTAGTGCAGGCTCAGGCAGCAGCCCGTCAGGGAGCTGACATCATCGCGGTAATCAGAACCACTGCCCAGTCACTCCTCGACTACGTGCCGTATGGTCCGACAACAGAAGGCTTCGGCGGTACATACGCAACTCAGGAGAACTTCAGAATCATGAGAAAAGCTCTCGATGAGGTAGGCGAAGAAGTCGGAAGATACATCAGACTGTGCAACTACTCATCCGGAATGTGCATGCCTGAGATCGCTGCAATGGGAGCAATAGAGAGACTTGACGTAATGCTCAACGACGCTCTCTACGGAATCCTGTTCAGAGACATCAACATGCAGAGAACTCTGGTAGACCAGTACTTCTCAAGAGTAATCATCGGATACTGCGATATTATCTTCAACTCCGGTGAGGACAACTATCTGACTACAGATGACGCATTCGAGAATGCGCATACAGTACTCGCTTCACAGCTCATCAATGAACAGTTCGCCGTACTGGCAAACGTAAAAGAAGAGCAGATGGGTCTCGGCCACGCATTCGAAATGGATCCGGACATCGAGAACGGATTCCTCTACGAGCTGGCTCAGGCTATCATGGCGAGAGAGATCTTCCCGAACGCTCCGCTGAAGTACATGCCGCCTACGAAGTACATGACAGGAAACATCTTCAAAGGCAACGTGCAGGACGCGCTGTTCAACATCATAGCAATTTGGTCCGGACAGTCACTGCAGCTTCTCGGAATGCTTACGGAAGCTATCCACACACCGCACATGCACGACAGATATCTCTCAATTGAAAATGCTCAGTACATCTTCAACAACATGAGAGATCTGGGAAGTGACGTATATTACAAGGAAGGCGGAATCATCCAGTCAAGAGCCCAGCTGGTACTTGAAAAAGCTGACGCGCTCCTCGAAGAGATCGTTGAAGAAGGACTCTTCTCAACTATCGAACAGGGCAAGTTCGGCGGAGTCAAGAGACCGAGAGACGGAGGCAAGGGCCTCGCGGGCGTATGCGTAAAGGATGACGATTACTTCAATCCGTTCATTCCACTGATGTTAGGAGGTGTAGAGTAATGGCAGAGTGCAATACAGCAGTAGCTCAGATCGATCTGACGAAAGTAAAGCCATATGGCGATACACTTAACGATGGTATGACGGAAGTAGCATTCACACTTCCTGTACCTTATGGTGATGAAGCAAATGAAGCGGCAAAGATTCTCGCTAAGAAGATGGGACTCGATGAGCCGAACGTAGTGTATGCCAAGGAGATGACCAAGGAGTACACATTCTTCGTAGTATACGGCAAGTGCCAGCACACTGTTGACTACACTACCATCAAGGTAGCAAAGGTCGATGTAGATGTCATGGACAGACTTGAGTGCGCTGAGTACATCAAGGAAAACATCAAGAGACCTGTAGTAATTGTTGGTGCATCAACAGGTACTGACGCTCATACAGTAGGTATCGACGCCATCATGAACATGAAGGGCTTCCACGGTCACTTCGGACTCGAGAGATATGAAGGCATCGAGGCTTACAACTATGGATCACAGGTTCCGAACGAAGACCTCATCGCTCACGCGAAGGAACTGAACGCGGACGCAATCCTGGTTTCACAGACAGTAACTCAGAAGGACATCCACATCCAGAACCTGACCAACATGGTCGAGCTTCTCGAAGCTGAAGGCATGAGAGACAAGGTCATCCTCGTATGCGGCGGACCTAGAATCTCACACGAACTGGCACAGGAACTCGGTTATGACGCTGGTTTCGGACAGCATAAATACGCAGAGGATGTTGCGTCCTTCGTACTTACTGAAATCGTAAACCGCAACATGGTTTAGAACCTGATGGAATTAGATGCTGAAAAATGCTATAATTAACCATTCAAAAATTGTTATCAGTTATCACAGAGAAGAAAGGCAAAAAAATGTTCAATAAAATCGTATCAGCTGATGAAGCGGTTGCAGGCGTTCAGGACGGCATGACCATAATGGTCGGCGGCTTCCTGGGAACAGGTTCACCTGAGGTCCTGATGGACGCTCTCGTGCGCAAAGGCGTCAAGCATCTGACAGTAATCGGCAACGACGGCGGTCTGGCCGAGGGTCAGCCAGCCGGAGAATTCGCTGGAAAAACTCCAAGAGGAATCGGCAAACTTCTTGAAAACCACATGGTTGATCACGTAATCATGTCACACGTAGGCGTAAACCCTCGCCTGAATGAGCAGTTCGCTGACGGCTCCCTCAAGTATACTCTGGTTCCGCAGGGAACTCTGGCAGAGAAGATCAGAGCGGCAGCTTACGGACTGGGCGGAGTTCTGACACCTGTAGGTCTCGGAACACCGATGGAGACAGACCTTGATGAGCTGGGAAGAAAGAAGGAAGTCATGGAGATCGACGGAAAGAAGTATCTCTTCGAAAGACCTCTTCACGCTGACTACTCATTCATCAGAGCATCACTGGCAGACGAGTTCGGCAACTACATGTGCTCCAAGGCAACAAGGAACTTCAACATCGTAAT
>JAFRCM010000013.1 GCA_017404365.1 Bacillota bacterium | reverse complement strand
GAACCTCCGTAGATTTGAATTCCCCTTCCAAGGTTTGATCTCACGTATTCACCCATGATTGTCAGGTCATCCCCGTACGGACTCTTCTTGATTTCCGGCGTCAGAACAATGCCGGCGTTGAGGTCTCTGTAGAACTCCTCCGGCAGCTCTTCCGCAAGCATGTCAAGTATTTCACCCATTCTGTCCAGATCCATTTCGTCTCCTCCCGAGTACATTATACCACATATTGCGTTTTCTTCTCCTCTTTACTTTCATGCGTGAAGGCATTGTATGCCCGTGTATTTCCAGTACATAAAAACAACAAAAGACATGCCCCAAACCTATTGACTATACCTTCGACCTGGGGTATTTTAATGTCAACAGAGGGGAGCCGAAAGGCAGACCTACTGAGAAATAAAAATACGGTACCTTGAAAACAGAATAGCGGCAAAGGATGCAGGATCAGCGAGCGGAACTAGCGAAAGAATTGAAGAATTAGCGAAACCCGCAGCAGGATTCACGAAGCCGGCAAAGAATCGAAGAATTGGCGGAAGACCGGAAAACGAAGTACAGTTTCGGAAGTGGAACCGACGCAGAATCGAAGAATTGGCGAAGCACACTTGCAGGATTGAAAAGCAGGATCTAATGTACTGAACTGACAGAGAATCGTAGAACCAGCGAAGCACAATGCAGGGTCTCGAAATCTGATGTACTGAACTGACGAAGAATCGCAGAACCAGTTAAGCACAGTTACAGATTTACGAAATCGAACGTACTGAACTGACAGAGAATCGTAGAACCAGCGAAGCACAATGCAGGATCTAATGTACTGAACTGACGAAGAATCGCAGAACCAGCGAAGCACAGTTGCAGAATCTGATGAACTGAACTGACAGAGAATCGAAGAACCAGCGAAGTCCACAAGCAAGCGATTCGCACTGAACTAACAAAGAATCGTAGAATTAGCAAAGTTCGAAGAAACAGAGTAAATCGTGAGAAGGTAAAGGAATCAAGGGAGATCCGATCGGGGGAACAGGAAGCCCGGATGCACAGATCAGGCCGCAGAAAGGAAAGGTAACAGAAATGAGGAAGTTACAAGTTGACAGATAATGGGCTGCGTATTACGAGAAGTAGGACGCAGCCCATTATTTTTTTATTGTTTTTTGAAACACGCCGGGTTGCTTTTGCCCCGAAGAAGCCGCGGTGTTAAAATGACATCATGAAAGCATCCGGAATGAATTACAGAATAATACGCAGCAAAAGAAAAACCATCGGCCTGGAAATCACCGACGAGGGGCTTCTCGTGAGGGCGCCTTTGAGAGCGAGCAGACGCGAGATCGAGAGCGTGATTTCCGCGCATGAAACCTGGATCAGGAAAAAGACGGCGCAGTACCGGCAGGCGCAGGCGTCAGCCGAAATCAACGGCATCCTTGGCGAGAGCGACATAAGGCGCCTCTCGGAGCAGGCCAAGGAGTACATTCCTCAGCGTGTTTCCTATTACGCCCCTCTCCTCGGCGTCAGTCCCGGCCGGATCACAATCAGAAATCAGAAAACCAGATGGGGCAGCTGCAGCGCCAAAGGCAATCTCAACTTCAACTGCCTGCTGATGCTGACTCCGCCCGAGGTAATAGACAGCGTGGTCGTTCACGAGCTCTGCCACCTGCTTGAGATGAATCACTCCAAGCATTTCTACGACCACGTGCTCAACGTTTTCCCGGAATACAGGAAGCACCACGCCTGGCTTACGAAACACGGACCCGAAATCATGGCCCGCGCGGCAAAAGTCTGATTGCGAAACTCATTCACGCAGAGTATATTATTACCATAGGCATGATTGATAATACCGCCAAGAAGCATGAATCATCATGCCGCCATTGATATTTAATCAATAAGGAGCGCACATGAGAATTGTAGTAAAAGTCGGGACGTCTACCCTGGCCCACCCCAGCGGAAGACTGAACATAAGAAATGTTGAAGAACTGGTAAAAGTTCTGTCGGATCTGAAGAACGCGGGACATGAGGTTATCCTCGTTTCATCCGGCGCCATCGGAATGGGCATCGGCAAGCTGAACATGGATCGCGAGCACATGGACATTCCTGCTAAGCAGGCCGCGGCGGCGGTCGGCCAGTGCGAGCTCATGCACACTTACGACACCCTTTTCCTGAAGTACAGCCACACAGTCGGTCAGATTCTGATTACAAGCGAGGACATTGAAGATCCTGAGCGCAGGGCCAATTTTGAAAACACAATGAAAACGCTCCTGAAGTTCGGCGCCCTGCCTGTAGTCAACGAAAACGACACAGTCGCTACAACGGAAATAAACAGCGTCGGCGATAACGATACTCTCGGCGCGATAGTCGCAAAGACAATAGATGCCGATATCCTCATTCTCATGTCGGATATCGACGGGCTGTTCACAGCGGATCCGAACAAAGACCCTGACGCGCGCCTCATCGAAACAGTCGATGAAATCACAAAGGAGATTGAAGCCTTTGCGGGAGGCGCCTGCTCAGATCTCGGCACCGGTGGAATGGCCACAAAGATCGGCGCCGCGCAGATGGTTACTGAATCCGGATGCGACATGGTTATAATAAACGGCAACTACCCGGATAAACTATACGATATCGTTGAAGGCAAAAGCGCCGGAACACTCTTCCGCGCGTCGCGATAAGCATAAAACAACGTTGCGATAAGCAGACAGTCAATATAAAGGTAAACGAAATGAACACACAGGAACTTATGAAAAGCGCACGCAGCGCGCGCACCGCACTGGCCTCGGCAAGCACCGAAACCAAGAACAAGGCGCTGATGTGCATGGCGGACGCCCTTGAAAAAAATACGGAACCTATTCTCGCTGCAAACGCGCAGGACATGGATGAACAGCGCGGCATCATTTCAGATGTCATGCTCGACAGACTGGCGCTCAGCGAAGACAGGATCAAAGGCATGGCCGACGGCATCCGTCAGGTCGCTGCCCTCCCCGACCCGGTCGGAAAAATTCTGGCTGAACACGAACGCCCTAACGGCATAAAGATCAGCAAGGTGCTCGTTCCAATGGGAGTAATCGCGATCATATATGAGAGCAGACCTAACGTAACTTCAGACGCGGCCGCCCTGGCAATCAAGGCCGGATCCGCATGTGTGCTGAGATGCGGCAAGGAAGCCCACCGCTCGGCTGCGGAGATCGTAAAAGCACTGAAGGCGGGACTGGCTGAGGCCGGCCTTCCTGAAAACTCTGTTGAGCTTATCGAAGACACTACACGCAAGTCGGCGGCAGAGATAATGGAAGCCCGCGGCATCATCGACCTGCTCATTCCGCGCGGAGGCAAAGGCCTCATCAGCTCATGCGTCGACAACGCCAAGGTTCCGTGCCTCGAGACAGGCACCGGCATCTGCCACATCTATGTCGACAAGAGCGCTGACCAGGAGATAGCTCTCAACATTCTTGAAAACGCCAAGACGAGCCGCCCTTCCGTCTGCAACGCGGCGGAGGTCTGCATCGTGCACAGAGACATCGCGGCTGAGTTTCTGCCGAAGTACTACGAACGTCTGGTAGCGGATCGTGCAAAGGCAGGACAGTCTCCTGTTGAACTGAGACTTGACGAAACCGCCGCTAAAATCATCGACGGAACGGCAGCGGGACCGCAGGACTTTGATACGGAATTCCTCAATTACATCATGGGAGTCAAGGTTGTCGACAGCGTGGATGAAGCGATTGCTCATATCGACGCGCACTCCACGGGACATTCAGACTGCATCATCACAGAGGATGAGGAAGCGGCGAAGCTGTTCACTTCCCTCGTCGATTCCGCAGCTGTCTACGTCAACGCTTCTACCCGTTTCACCGACGGCGGCGAATTCGGACAGGGCTGCGAGATGGGTATCTCTACTCAGAAACTTCACGCCCGCGGACCTTTGGGGCTTGAAGAAATCTGCACTTTCAAGTACATTATTAAAGGAAACGGACAGATCAGATAATCTGTCCCTGCGCGGTCTGTTAACTCAGCTGGGAGAGTGCTTGGGTCACAACCAAGATGTCGTGGGTTCGAGCCCCGCACAGACCACCACTGACATGAGAATGATCCCGAAGCATTAACGCTTCGGGATCATTTTTTATCAGCAATTATATAATTGCCCGACGATTACATTTACAGATTCTGCGCGAATTCACGAATCTCAGCCATCTTGGCCTCTGAGCAGTTCTCGTCTCCAAACGCTGTAATTTTCATTATGCTCCTCCTATCTTTGTTACCACGATTTATCATTTAGATCATTAACAGATTAATCTTCCTGCTTCATAGTAAATCAAACAGCCGAACAATTCAATTATTTGATACCGCATAATTGTTATTATTTAACCTTTATTTAACCCTTATACAGGCACTTTTGAGGCTAAAAATAACTTTTTTGCGACATTTAAAGATGAAACCGTTTTCAGGCATAAGAACTCCTTGAAAAGTCCTTTTTTTGTATGTATATTTACATTGTTCAGTTAGTTAAAGTGATAGCAGTGAATAGTTGTTTACTTGTGCTTTTGAAATGAGGTAATTTAAGTATGAGCAGATTGGAATTCAAACAGAAGAGCCAGGCTCAGAAGGAAGTGGAAGCTCTGTACGGAGACATACAGCGCAGAGTCATCGCCAGCCCTCCGAGCCAGTGTCAGGTGGACATGACTTGTTCGTTCCTGAAGCTTTGCCAGGCACAGTCCTGCGGCAAGTGCGTCCCTTGCAGAGTCGGCGTGTATCAGATGATCCAGATTCTTGAAAACATCCTGGATATCGATACGGACAGTTCGACAGATGATCTGGTGCTTTTGCAGAAGACTGCGGAAACAGTCCGCGATTCTTCAGACTGCGCCATCGGATGGGAAACCGCGGAAATCGTTCTGAAGTCTCTCCAGAGCTTCAGCGAGGACTACATGTCCCACATCGAAAGAAAGCGCTGCTCCGATAGCGTAACAGATCTGAGAAACACTGTACCATGTGTTTCCAAGTGCCCTGCGGAAGTCGATATCCCTGGCTACATTTCACTGATCAAGGCCGGACGTTATGACGACGCAGTTAAACTTATCAGAAAAGACAACCCGTTCCCTACCGTATGCGCGCTGATCTGCGAGCATCCATGCGAAGGACACTGCAGAAGAAACATTCTCGATGCCTCAATCAACATCAGAGGTCTTAAGATGTTCGCAGTTGACAACTGCTCTGATGTGGTTCCGATTCCGGAGATCAGAGAGAACACGGGCAAGAAGATTGCTATCATCGGCGGCGGCCCAAGCGGACTGACTGCCGCATACTACCTGTCGCTGATGGGACACAAATGCAAAGTCTTTGAGAGAAGAGCGCAGCTCGGCGGAATGCTCAGATACGGCATCCCGAGCTACCGTCTGCCGAGACACAGACTCGACTGGGACATCAAGTCGATTCTGTCTGCGGGCATCGACGTAGAGCTGAACGCGGATATCAATACAGAAGCGGCTATAAACAAGCTGATGAAAGAATATGACGCCGTCTACGTTGCAATCGGTGCGCACAACTACAAGATGATCGGCATCGAAGGCGAAGAGAGCAAAGGCGTTCTCTCAGCAGTTGACATGCTCCGCGGAATTGGCGACGACAAGATGCCGGACTTCAAAGGCAAGAGAGTCGTCGTAGTCGGCGGCGGAAACGTAGCCATGGACGTAGCGCGTACCGCAATGCGTCTCGGAGCTGCTCACGTTGACATCGCCTACAGAAGACGTAAGGTCGACATGACTGCCCTTCCTGAGGAAATCGACGG
>JAFRCM010000072.1 GCA_017404365.1 Bacillota bacterium | reverse complement strand
GATTTATTGATAATAAGTCGATGAAATCAAACAGGAGGAGTTAAATGAAAAAGAAAGGTTATCTGCTTACATCGCTGCTGCTCGCCGCAATTCTGTCGGTTGGAATCATGTGCGGATGCGGAAACACAGCGTCTGATGAAGAAAACGATAATGCAAAGGCAACAGAAGCGGTCGCGGAAGAACCGACGACCGCGATAGCTGAAGACGGAGTAACGCTTTCAGATGATTCGTCCGACTTCGTGCTGGTTACGGATGTTGTTCCGGACGCGATTTTTGAAATACGTTACTACTCCACATACAATTTTGTAGGAGACCGCATCGACGGGTATGAGGAACCGCTTGCCTTCATGACAAAGGAAGCTGCCGACGCGCTTAAAGAAGTAAGCGATGATGTGAAAGAAGACGGATACCGTTTGAAAATATACGACGCGTACCGCCCTCAGGAGGCCGTAACGAATTTCGTGGAGTGGGCAAAGGATGAAGACGACACAAGAATGAAAGAGTACTTCTATCCGGAGCTTGAAAAAGATGTCCTCTTCCCGCAGGGCTACATCGCGGAGCATTCCGGACACAGCAGAGGAAGCACAGTAGACCTTACGCTCTTTGACATGGAAACCGAGAAGGAAGTCGACATGGGCGGAACGTTTGATTACTTTGGAGAAGAGAGTCATCCGGATTACAAAGGCATCACCGAAGAACAGTACAACAACAGAATGATACTGAGAGAAGCCATGACTGAGCACGGATTTAAGCCGCTGCCTGAAGAATGGTGGCATTTCACTCTGGAGAACGAGCCTTATCCTGACACTTACTTCACATTCCCTGTAAACAGTGAAGCCTTAAACTAAAATATGGTATACTGAATTGCATCAATCGATTATGGAGGAGAAGGAAATGAAAGAAGAAGCGGAGATCCTGCGTCTGGCAAAGCCAAAACGAAAGGGAATACTTGCGCTTATATTCAGCAGGTTCTTTATAATAATTCTTCTGCTTCTGCTGGAGCTGACGGTTATGGTAGTTCCGTTTGTTCTGCTGGAAAATTACATGCATCATTATTATGGCGCTCTGATAATCTTCACGGTGATAATAATGATTTATCTGTTCAACAGTAAAATGGATTCCACGGCGAAGCTGACGTGGATGCTGATAATATCAGTTCTTCAGGTCGCCGGGGCGCTCATGCTGCTGTTTACTCAGAGAAACATAGGGCATCGCATGATAAAAGAGAGATCGGAACGCATGATAGCGTGCACAAAGGACGCGGTAGAGCAGGACCCAAAGACGCTGGTAAAGCTTCGCGAGGAAGACAGCTTTACCGACGATTTGCTTACATACCTTAATCGCAGCGGATGCTTTCCTGCCTTTGCGCAAACCGAAACGACGTATTTCCCGTCAGGGGAAGCCAAATTCGAAGCGATGCTCGAGGAACTTCAAAAGGCCGAGAAGTACATTTTCATGGAGTACTTCATAATTGAAGAAGGCTACATGTGGGGAAAGATACTGGAGATTCTGGTAGCCAAAGCAAAGGCAGGCGTGGACGTTCGCGTAATGTATGACGGGATGTGTGAAATCTCCACACTGCCTTCGAATTACGACAGGCTTCTGGAAGCGGAGGGAATCAAAGCGAAATCATTCGCGCCGATCAGACCTTTCATATCGTCTCATTACAATTACAGAGATCATCGGAAAATCTGCGTGATCGACGGCAAGGTCGCCTTTAACGGCGGCGTTAATCTGGCGGACGAATACATCAATAAGAAAGAACGGTTCGGCCATTGGAAGGATACCGCTGTAATGTTAAAGGGGGACGCTGCGCGCAGCTTCACGCTGATGTTTCTGCAGATGTGGAATGTAACCAATGACGATCCGGACTTCAAAGAAGCGCTGTCGCCATATGTTCATGACGGCGATGAAAAGCTCAACCCATCGGGATATGTCATTCCGTTCGGTGACTGCCCTCTTGACGAGGACAAGGTAGGCGAAGCGGTATATATGGATATACTTAACAGGGCGGGCAACTATGTTCACATCATGACACCGTACCTGATTCTGGATGGGGGACTGGAGACGGCGCTCAAATACGCGGGCCAGCGCGGCATCGATGTTAAACTGATACTGCCGGGCATACCGGACAAGAAGGTTGCGTATTCTCTCGCAAAAACCCATTACGTTTCGCTGCTCAAGGCGGGTGTGAAAATATATGAGTACACGCCGGGATTTGTTCACGCCAAGGTGTGGACAAGCGATGACGAAAAGGGCGTGGTCGGGACGATTAATCTGGACTACCGCAGCCTGTATCATCACTACGAGTGCGCGACATACATGTACAGAACTGACTGCATAGCAGACATTGAAAAGGATTTTCAGGAGACACTTAAACAGTGCCGTCAGGTAACAGAGGAAACAATACGCGGAACTGAAAAGTTCTACAAGTTCATGGGCCCTATTGCAAAACTGGTCGCGCCGCTTTTGTAACCCCCAATTATTTAATCGTGACATGGAAGAAAAACCTAAGCTGGGACAGAAACTGACATCATTATTTTCGGGAACCTCTTTATCCTGCACGGAATCATAACGGACAATGTCGCGCAGGCTTGGACGCATTTGTTACTAAACGGTCTGCAATGTAATCCTTTATAATCGAACGGGTTTCAGACGGGGAGTACTCATAGTACTCCTCTTTTATTTGCGCGTAGCGCCTATATCTCTTTCGGTGTTGCAGAGGAGTGATATTCCACCATTTTTTGAAGGCTTTGTAAAAATACTTTTCAGATGAGAAGCCTACCATTGGTGATATTTCTCCAACTGAAAGATCGGTTTCAAGCAGAAGCTTTTCAGCGTAATAGCAGCGGAAATACCCGATTGCATCTGTCAGCGAGTCGAATGTAGTGCGGCTTATAAAATTGGATATGTACGCCGGATTGAGATAAAGGGTATCTGAAAGATTTGCCAGAGTTATTTTGCTGCTGTAATTGTCCATTATGTATCCTAGAATCTGATGAAATCTGTCGGCGTATTTATCAAGGCCCTCAGCGGGATCGGCTTCAAGTGAGAACCACAGGAAATGCTTCTGCATCATATCTATAATGTTGAGATGTATTTGTTCGCATTTTTCGGCGAGCAGTTCGTCATTAGACGATGACTCATAGGCGGCGGCCAGGAGCAGGTCGCAAATCCTGTTGACCCTGTCAGGATAGCGTAAATATTTAGGGTGCGTTGTGCAGGAGTAAAAGGAGTTGTGCATTTCTTCATATGTATAATTCGGATGCTTGAGGTCTATGTGGACGACAAGACACAGGTTGTCATCATCGGCAATGACGTTATGTATATCATCCCGGTCGCAGGTGACCAGATCTCCATCTGAGAGCTCAAGATAGTCATGTGCGACATGTGCCCTGGCTTTGCCTTTCAGACAATACAGTATTTCCAGCGCGTTTTCATGGTGATGCGCTTTGAGATGCCGTATGTTAATCAGCTGAAGCTGGATGCCGGTGCCCGGTATGTAATCAGGCGTCGTACTTGTGCAGATTTCAATGGGATTTCTCATGATGACGCTCCATTTATGGTCGGATTTTTGGCAAAACGCCCGAAATCACACAGATTTTGGGTATTTTTTACGCTTTAATTAGATACTATCATAAAACTAGAAAAGAAACAATGTGAACAGGAGGGACTTTTCATGAGCGCACCTGAATTGATTCTTACAAACGGAAAAGTCTATTCCGTTGCTCTTGACGGTAAAGTCACACACGCTGAAGCGGTAGCCGTAAAGGACGGCAGGATATTCAAAGTCGGAGCGGCAAGTGAGATCGAAGCCCTGGCAGACAAAACCACAGAGTTCATTGACTGCAAAGGCAATACGATCCTCCCCGGACTATGTGACGTTCATTGCCATCCGTCCATGGCCACGGCATCGATGTCCGCAGCGGACCTGTTCGGCGTCTACAGGCAGGAAGGACAGAGCGCGGATGAGGTCATAGACATACTCATGGGGAAACTCAAAGAATATGTCGACGCCAATCCGGACAAGGAAGTCATACGCGGAACCGGGTGGGTCATTGCAAACTTCAATCCGGCAGAGAGAATGCCGACCCGCCACGACATAGACAAAATCTGCGCTGACAAACCAGTTATTCTGGAGTCTTTCTGTCAGCACAATGTCTGGGTTAACACGAAGGCCATCGAGCTTGCGGGTGTTGATGAAAATACGCCGGACACGAAGATTGGCTGCATCCACAGAGAGGAGAACGGATATCCGCAGGGCGTATTCACAGACCCTGAGGCGATGGAATACATAAAGATGGGGGTGCCGGGGTACGATCTGAGCGTTGATGAATACAAGGACGCGATTCTCGGGTACCAGCATGACTTCGCAAACAAGTATGGCGTTACCATGATTCAGGACTGCATGCATTCCGACAACGCCAGAGAAGCATATCGCCAGTTGGCAGAGGAGGGCAGGCTGACTGTATACGCGAGAGCGGTATATCATCTGAAACCTGAATGTTATCAGGAGCAGATGCCGGAATTCATTGCGCGCAATGGCAGCGACAACGTTGGAAATGACTTCAGAATCGATACAGTAAAGATGTTCGCGGAAGGCGAGTTCAGCCTTATCGGCGGTTATCTGCCTGAATACTGTGATTCAGTTGGAGTACCGCGCGGATCCAACGGTCCGCTCTACTGGTCAGATGATGTCTTCGTTGACTACGCTGCAAAGGCAATGGAAGCAGGATTTCAGGTCCATGTTCACGCAATGGGTGACCTGTCTGTGAAACAGACAGTCGACTGTCTCGCGGAAGCGCAGCATAGAGCGGGCAAAGAGAATCCACGCAGCGTTGTTGCTCACTTGATGCTCGTTCCTGATGAAACAGCTGTCAAGATGGGGCAGGAAAACATCATCGCAAACTGTCAGCCTAGATGGATGGTATATGACGGAGACATCTACGCCATGACGCCGATGATGGGCAAAGAAAAAGCGGAAACAGCGTATCCGTATAAGAAACTTCTGGACGCCGGAGTGCGGGTTGCCTTTGGAACAGACTTCCCGGTCACGCCGCCGCCGGATACTATGCATGAAATTCAGTGCGCCATGACCAGACGCGTATTCCCGGACGCTCCAGATTACGAAAAGTACAAAGTCAACGCTCTGGGCACTGAACCGCCCGCGACATTGAACGAGACGATCCGTTCGCTGAGCGTGAACGGCGCGTACCAGATATTTGCCGAAGAGTTCACCGGCAGCATCGAAGAAGGAAAATCCGCCGAGCTCGTCATACTCGACCGCGATATTGAGACAACGCCGGCCGAAGAAATCTACAGCATCAAAATCGCCAAAACGTTTTTCAAGGGAAAGGTCGTTTATGACAGTTCCCTGGAATCATAAATGCTATCATCGCTTGCTTTTTAATAATTATGAAAGGAGAGGATGTAATGGAAGAGAAGAATAATGTTGTGCAGACAGCAGCAACTTCTGCACAGCCGGAACTGAAACGAGTGCTGAAACTTCCTACATTGGTTTGCCAGGGACTAGCTTATCTGTGTCCGGCTTGCATACTGCTCTACTACGGCATAATCAACGCCATGACAAATGGCAACCTGGTACTGGCACTTATATTCGCCGGCTTCGCAATGTCGCTGACAGCGTTCAGCTACTCGAAGATGTGCCGCAGATTCCCGGTTGCAGGATCGGTGTACACTTACACGAGCAAATCGATTGGACCTAGGCTCGGATTCATTGCCGGCTGGGTCATGATGCTGGACTATTTCCTGCTCCCGATGGCCTGCTATCTTAGCCTTGGCCTTTACATGAATGTAATGATTCCGGGCGTACCGATTTGGGTTTGGATCATTCTGGGCGTTTTGTTCTGCAGCGCACTGAACTACTTCGGCATCGGCATTTCAGCAATTGTCAACAACTTTAACGTAGTAATGCCGATTGTAACCCTCGTTGTAACTTTCGTTTGCATCATAATGTTCGTTACTAAGGGCGGTGGAGAAGGAACGCTTCTTGCTTCAAGGGCATTCATCGATACCACTGACCTGACGATTGCTCCTGTATTTACAGCAGCCGCGATCCTGGCGGTCGTATTTGTAGGATTCGACTCTGTAACGACCTACTCTGAAGAAACGGTCAATCCGGAAAAGAACATGCCGAGGGCTGTTATCATCGTATGCGTCGGAGCAGCCATAGAGTTCATCATCACGGCGTACTTCATGAATCTCGGCTGGCCGTGGCAGGAAGCAGCAGGCGTTCTGCAGAATCCGGACACCGCAGCGACGGAGTACTATGATCACATCGGCGTCGGCGCGTGGATGAATCCTTGGTTCGTGTTCCTCAACACTATTGCGTGCTGCGGATGCTGTATCGCCGGACAGGGCGCGACTGCGCGTATTCTGCTCGCGATGGGCCGCGACGGGTTCGTTCCGAACAAGTTCTTCGGATACGTTCACCCGAAGTGGAGAACGCCGTCCAGAAACATCCTGCTTTCCGCAGCTGTCGGACTTTGCGCGATCTTCTTCCAGGGAAGCCTGACCAACGCTTATTCACTGGTTAGCTTCGGAGCGATTTCAGGATTCATACTCACAAACATCTGCGTTATCGTAGCGTTTTGGGTAAAAGACAAAAAGCGCGGAACAAAGAATTTCCTGCAGTACGTACTCGTACCAGCACTTGCAGCAGCAATCTGCGTATATCTCTGGTTCAGCCTGACGATATCCGCGAAGATCATCGGTTTCTCATGGCTGGCGCTTGGCCTCATATTCCTGGGCGTCAAGACGAAGGGATTCAAGGAGCTGCCTCCTGAAATGGACCTGTAAGAGCAGAGGCTGAAACTTAACCACAGCATAAAGCAAAAGGCCTGAAGCCAACGCGGCTTCGGGTCTTTTTGTTATGGTATAATTACAGTAACTGCGGAGGTGAAGATATGAATGAAGAATTAAACAAACTGAGCAAAGAACAGCTTATTGAGCTGGCGGAGATATATTCGAAGAACTGGCTTGCCTGTGACGGTCTGTGGTTTCAGGCTGTTGAGAAACGTCAGGGAATGGACGGCGCCATGGAGTGCGACAAGGAAATATGGAGAACCTTCACGGTAACGGAAGCGAAGCGGATAAAAGAGTTTCTTAAGCTTCCGGACAGAGCCGGGCTTGAAGGCCTCGAAAAGGCCATGCGCTTCCGTCTCTACGCCAACCTCAATGACGAAGAGTACATAATAGAAGATAACCACATGACATACAGAACGCTGAACTGCCGTGTCCAGCGCGCAAGAAGCCGCAAGGGCATGGAGTGGCATCCATGCAAAGCCATCGGTGAAATAGAGTATGCGGAATTCGCGAAAGTAATAGATGACAGAATCACATGCAGATGCATCAGCTGTTATCCGGACATTACAGAAAGCGAGCGCGAAGGCTGCTGCGCCTGGGAGTTCACGCTCGAGTAATTACTTATTTTGTGTCCGTAAGAATACGCAGAAGATCGCTCAGAACGCCGTAGGCAGTATGATCGATTTCAGGCTCGAAAGGCTCTTCAATCACAGTGACGCCGCCCATCAGGTCGGTTGTTATAGTCACATATGAAGCGGTGGCGTCCATTGTGGCCGCAAGCTCATTGGAGTCCACCTGCGTCGGCTTCACGGTTCCGACAGGAACGCCGTCTTCCATGCGTCCATGGCAGAGCAGCTTGATTCGTTTTCCCTGCTTCGCGGCAGCGTCGATGTCCGCCTTTGTTACATCTCCGATGCCTGTCCGACATTCCCGTAGCCTATCAATGCCAGTCTTATCTTATCCATCTCCATTACCTCCTGTTTTTATGAGTCTATTGTATCACATCTGTTATTTTTCAATTTGTTAAGGTTCACTTTTCCTTCACAAACCTGTG
>JAFRCM010000071.1 GCA_017404365.1 Bacillota bacterium | reverse complement strand
TTAGAAATTGTCGGAAACTCTGCATTTCACCATTTCTGATTTGCTGCATAGTTTCTTGATTCATGTGACCTTCGGGCATTTCAGCCGTCCGGTCTATGACTCAAATTTCTACACTATGAAGTTTTCAATGTTCACGGCTTTTGCCGCTGCCCGCGTTGCCGCGAGCTTTTTTATATTACAGCATGTGCAACCCTCTGTCAACAACTTTTTCACGTGTTTTTTAAAGTTTTTTCACGGTTTTTTCAGTACAAAAGCAACACCCCTCAGCGAATCCGCTAAGGGGTATATGACACGCATTTTACATACGATATGTAGTGGTCTGGCAGTTAGATGAGTGAAAGAAACGCTTCGATTTCTTTCTGTGTAGTTCCCCAGCTCGTAACCAGTCTGATGCACTGATGTGTCTCCGTCACAACCGGATAAGTCTCAAACATGACCTTTGTCGCGAGGAATTCGGCAAGGTCCTTAGGGAACATTACGAAGGCCATGTTGGTTTCCTGAGGAACATAGAACTCGTATCCTTTTTCCGCAATGCCTTTTGCCAGTGTATTTGCCATGCGGACAGCGTGAGCTCCGAGATCCAGATACCTTCCGCCTTCAAACAACGCGTCGAACTGAACTCCCATCAGTCTGCCCTTTGCGAGAAGACCCCCGCGCTGCTTGACGAGAAAACGCATGTCTTCCTTGAGGTCGTTGTTGATGATTACGAGAGCCTCGCCGAACATGGCGCCGCACTTAGTTCCTCCGAAGTAGAACGCGTCGCAGAGCTGAGGAAGGTCTGTGAACTCGGTATTGTTCTTCTCGCTGGCCATTGCCATCGGAAGACGCGCGCCATCCAGATAAATGTACAGACCGTGCCTGTTGCAGCACGCGCGCAGAGCCATCAGTTCTTCCTTAGTGTAGACGAGTCCGGTTTCAGTTGCCTGTGAAATGTAGATCGCCTTCGGGAGAACGTAGTGCTCATCTTCATGGAAGATCATTACCTCTTCTATGTCTTCAGGTCTGAGCTTGCCGTCGCTGGTCTTCACATGGTTTATCTTATGTCCCGTCGCTTCTATTGCTCCTGTCTCGTGAACGCAGATATGTCCGCTGTCCGCTGAAATCACGCTCCAGTGCGGTCTCAGCAGAAACGCCGCCAGCGCCGTGAGATTCGTCAGGGTCCCGCCCGGGATATAATGAACATCCGCTTCAGGCCACTCGATCATCTCGCGTATCTTGTCAGCGGCCTTCCTGCAGTATTCGTCCTCACAATAACCGTCGTGCAGTTCCATGTTCGTATTAACCAGAGCCTCCAGCACCGCCGGATGCGCTCCCAGACTGTAATCGTTCTTCAGAAAAATCATTTGCGTTATCCTCCCATGCAATCCTTTATCAGATTATTTCGGGCCGTTCTTCGTAGTCTGTTCTATGGAAAAATTATATATGACAGCCCTGCTCCTCCGCAACCCAAAACCTCAAGCAAAATCAATATCGAACCGGGCCTCCATATGATATAATCAGTAAGAATCTGAAACACACGGAGGAAGCAATGGCAGTAAAAGTAATCGATGTAAACGTAGGCGTATTCGACGAGAACAACCGGATCGCCGATGAAGTCAGAGCATATAACAAAAGCAAGGGAACAAAGATGATCAACATCATGGCCTCTCCGGGAGCCGGCAAGACAACCACCCTGCTTCGTACCATAGACGCTCTCAAAGATGAGTACAGCATCGGAGTCATGGAAGCCGACATCGAGGCCTCCGTCGACGCCGAAAAAATGATAGCCGCCGGAGTAAGATCCATTCAGGTCCACACGGGCGGCGAATGCGCAATGGACGCCAGCATGGTTCAGCAGGCGCTCAAAGAGTTCGACACCGATGGCATCGATCTGCTTTTCATGGAGAATGTGGGGAATCTTGTCTGCACTGCCGAACAGGATACAGGCGCTGATTATAATGTAGAGATTCTTTCTGTTCCCGAGGGCGACGATAAGCCTCTCAAGTACCCGCTCATGTTCTCGATATGCCAGTGCGTACTGATAAACAAAACAGACACGCGAAACTGGTTCAGCTTTGATGACGACGCAGTCGTCGAGCGCATCCACCGGCTGAACCCTGAAGCGAAAATCTTCTTCATCTCGAGCAAGACCGGCGAAGGCTTCGATCAGTGGCTCGACTGGCTGCGCAATATATAATCCATCAGAAACTGGGCTCCCCGCACCAGGTCTTCTTCATTCGTGTCTTCTTCCGGCACATGGCTTCGTCCGTTTATGCTCGGCACGAAGACCATTCCAGCGTCCGTAAAAGGCGCGAGCATGGCCGTATCGTGAACCGCGCCGCTGTCCATGACTTTATACTTGATGTTCTGTTCTTCGGCAAGCGCGGTCATTCCTTCAATCACCTTCCGTGAAAACGGTATCGCTGAAGAATCGGCCACGTCCCGAACAACACATTTAACATTACGTCCGTCTGCGATTTCGCAGACGGTTTTTCTTATCTTTTCAACGGTATCCGAAGTGTGTCCGTCATCGTTGCTCCTGATGTCTACAGTGAATCTGACCGAATCAGGAATGACGTTCGATCCGCCCGGACTGACGCTGACTTTGCCTACGGTCGCGACTACGCCGCAGCCCATGTCAAGGGCGATCCTTTCGATGGCAAGCACCGCCTCCGCAAAGGCGCTCATGGAATCTCTCCGTCCCTTCATCGGGGAAGCACCCGCGTGATTGCCCAGACCCGAGTATGTCACTTCAAGCACGTGCATCCCAAAGACGGTATCAACTATGCCTATCTGAAGCTCCTCGGAATCCATGACGGGACCCTGCTCGATGTGAAGCTCCAGCGCGCATCCTATCTCCGCCGGAACGATAACCAAAGGCAGGCTGCCGCATCTCGCGTCCTCAGTCAGGTATCCGCATTCCTCCAGATGATCCTTCAGACTTGCGCCGCTGTCATCGACAAGAGATGTCAGATCGTCCGCCGTGTATTTGCCCGTCAGGAACTTGCTCCCCGTCATCGTCGATCCGAATACCGATCCTTCTTCCTCAGCGTACACAAGTAGGGCCGCATCCGAATCCACTCCGTTTTCCGCGAATGTGCGCAGGACTTCCACTCCGCTCATTACTCCGTAAATCCCGTCGAGCCATCCTCCATTGCGAACGGTATCGATGTGCGAACCAATGATCAGGCTGCCTTTGCTCTCCGGCGGGCAGACGCGGATGTTTCCGACGGAGTCCGTTTCCATTGAAAAGCCGTATTCGTCAGCGATGCGGGCCAGATAATCTCTGGCCCGTCCGTCTTCTTCCGTATATGAAAATCTGGTCACTCCCTGACCCGGAGTTGCTGTGATCTCCCTGAGCGCTTTCAGGTCATCTATCAGTCTCTGACCGTTTATCTTCATTTATATAACTCTCCTTCTCAGCTAACTGTATTCTGACGCGTTTCTGTCAGGCGGGATTTAGTCCTCAGGCTTGTACGCCGCGCCGAAAGGTTCGCCCGCGATGAACTTGCCCTGGCCTTTGTGACCTACATATTCGGCATTGTCCACGATGACTTCGCCTCTCAGGAACACCGTCTCCGGACGTCCCTTCTGTTCGAAGCCCTCGAAAGCTGAGTAGTCAACGCCCTCCGCGCTCGTCTCAGCTGAAATGACTCCTCTGTATTCAGGATCGTATATTACGATGTCCGCGTCGAATCCCGGAGCCAGCTGGCCTTTGCTTGTAAGACCGTTCGTCTTGGCCGGCATCGTCGCGTAGAGATCGACCAGTCTGCTCGGTGAGATCTTTCCCGTCTCGACACCGTATGTCCAGAGAACCGTAAGTCTGTGCTGAAGGCTTGGAGCTCCGTTCGGAATGTCTGCGAAGGACTTGCCCTCTCCGTATCCCATGTGTTTCTGCTCAGCGTAGTCGAATCCGCAGTGGTCTGAACTTACCGCGTTGAGCCACTTGCGGTCAACAGCTTCCCACAGAGCGTCTCTGTGTTCCTGTGTCCTTAAGGCCGGCGAGCATACGTACTTGGCTCCTTCGTAACCCGGCTTCGCCAGATCGGATTCATCAAGAGTCAGATAGTGCGTACATGTCTCACCGAATATTCTCTGTCCTTTAGCGTAGGCGTCCTTGATCTCCTGCAGGGCTTCCTTGCATGTTACGTGAACTACATAGAGCGGCGCGTCAGCAAGCTCAGCCAGATAGATCGCGCGCCTCGTAGCTTCCGCTTCAACGACCGGAGGTCTGGATACCGCGTGATAGTACGGCCCAACTTTACCCTCAGCTATGAGCTTCTTCGTGAGCACATCTATCATGTCGGCGTTCTCCGCGTGCACCATGATTGTAACGCCGGCTTCTTTACCTTTCAGCATGGCGCTCAGAATGGCGTCATCATCCGCGTGGAAGAACTGGCCCTTATACGCCATGAACAGTTTCATCGTAGGATATCCGGCTTCAGCTAGCTTAGGAATCTCATCGATTACTTCAGGACGCGGATCTGTCATTACAACGTGGAATCCGTAGTCGACCATTGAGATGCCTTCCGCGTCGGACTTTTTATAATCCTCCAGGGATTCAACAAGGCCTTTGTCCTTCACCTGATTTACAAACTCTATTACAGTAGTCGTTCCGCCTAGGGCCGCCGCGTTTGATGTTTCGAAGCCGCGCACCTTGCTGCCTTTGTACACGAACGAAAAGTGAACGTGCTGATCGATGCCGCCCGGCAATACATATTTCCCCGTGGCATCGAATACTTTGTCCACATCAGGTTCGGCATTTACGCCGATTGCCTTGATCTTCTCTCCGTCGATCAGGATGTCTCCCACGAACTGGCTGTCAGCTGTAACGATGGTTCCGTTCTTTATCAGTGTTCTCATCTTTTCCTCCTTTATATATAGCTGTTTCGCAGCTGTTTATTCCTGCTGCTTTGGTTTATCGCTTCTTATGACTAAAGTATACCACACCACGGCTGCTCATGTGTGGTATAATCAGTCAGAAGATGTCGTAATATTAGGAGGTAAACTTTTATGAGTACTGATGATCTTAAAGCAAAGGCAGAAGCCATTCTTGATGGCGGTAAGGAAAAGGCCGCATCTATCCTCGAGGACGGCGGAAAGATGGACCAGCTTCTGGAACAGGTCGAGGCCAAGCTCGAAACAGTTCCAAAGGCAGGCACTTATCTCGCTGATGTTCCCCGCATGATCGCGCTCCTCAAGGATTACATCCAGAAGGATTACACCGAGGTTCCTAAGAAGTCACTGATTTTCATCGTAGCTGCGCTTCTCTATCTGATCAATCCTAAGGACATCATTCCTGACACAGTCCTCGGAGTAGGTCTGATTGACGATGCCGCAGTAATCGCGGCATGTATCGCGCTCACAAAGAAGGATCTGGATTCCTACGATGCATGGAAGGATGCAAAAGCAGCGGCAAAAGCATAAGCGACCATTGTACTACGTATGTTAGAATCGGAATTTTTCAAACGAAGCCGTCCGGATTTCCGAAAGCTTGAAGCCTTCGGGTTCCAGCGCGGGAACAGATCATTCCAATACAGCGAGGAGCTCCCCGACGGACAGTTCCGCGCTGAGCTTTCGATTGCCGAAAGCGGTGAAATCAAAGGCAGGGTCATCGATCTGGAAACAGACGATGAATATCTGCCTGTTCGTTTTGAAGCCAGCATCGGCGGCTTCAGCGGACACGTCAGGGAAATGTATCTGGCTTTCCTCGAAAGAATCCTCAGGGAATGTTTTGTCCCCATTCACTTCATCTTCGATCAGTCCAACCGCACCGAGGCGCGCATCGGCCGGGAGTATGGCGCGGACGCGGAGTTCCCATGGGAGAAATACCCCGGCAACGGTACATTCAAATGCGGTGAAAACGGAAAGTGGTTCGCCGCGCTGCTTACAGTGGATTTCGGAAAGCTCGATGGCTCAGGAACGACTAAGCCCCATGAGGATGACGAGACCGTCGAAGTCATCAACCTCAAAGCCGATCCGGATGAAATCCCGGCGCTTGTCAAAAGGCCTGGCGTCTGCCCGGCATACCACATGAACAAGAGGCACTGGATCAGCGTGCTCCTTGACGACACGCTGACAGACGATCAGGTTTTCGAACTGATA
>JAFRCM010000012.1 GCA_017404365.1 Bacillota bacterium | reverse complement strand
TAGCGCCGCAAGTGTTCCAAGGGAAGAAGTTTGAAGTGATCGTTCCGGAGTCTTCCAGACATCTTGACAGGTTCTTTGGAGCCAGTCTTCTGTCTTCGAAAGCTTCCTTGTACATTCTGCCTGGCAGAATGATCGACAGGTACTGGTCGCAGCAGATCGCATTTACGAATACGCATGACAGCTCTGTTACGATGACCAGTCCGCCTCTTGTGCCTCTTGCCAGCTTTAAAAGTGCAGTTGCAAGATTACCCATGATGCCGGTTACATCTACGATACCACCGAAGCACATTGCCATCATAATCAGGGAAATCGTCCACATCATATCCTGGAGTCCGCCGCCCGTCAGCAATGAGGTTAACTTCTCAGCAATCAGAGGATCATCTACCATATCTGTCCCAACTGGAAGGTCACCTACACCATTATTTAAAATGTTACCAATGTCTGACAATTCACCGCCGCCAGGAACGAGCTTAACGCCCTGGAATGCCATGAACGGTACACCGAGCAGTACGCCTGCAACCAGTGCTGGCAGAGCCGGCATCTTAACGATTACAGCTACGATTACGAATACCGGTGGGATCAGGAACAGGATTCCTACAGTGTAGTTAGCCTGAATAGCTTCCAGCATTGCAGTTACGATCGATTCGTCTGCCTTGCCGCCGCTGTGAGTGAATCCCAGGACCAGATATACGATCTCAGCGATGATCCATGATGGAGCAACGGTGTAGACCATGTGTCTGATGTGGTCGAACAGAGTTGAGCCTGCTACTGCAGGAGCCAGGTTAGTTGTATCGGACAGCGGTGACATCTTGTCGCCGAAGTATGCGCCGGATACTACTGCGCCGGCTGACATTGCTGCTGGGAATCCCAGAGCAGTACCGATACCGATGATAGCAACACCCATGGAACCAGCAGTTGACCATGATGAACCTGTTGCCAGTGATACGATGGAGCACAGCAGACATGCTGTGAACAGGAATACGCTAGGTGCGATTACCTTGATGCCATAGTACATCATTGATGGAATAACGCCGCCTGCCATCCAGGATGCGATCATAGCACCTACGACTGCCAGGATCAGCATCGCCTGCATTGATCTGTTGATAGCAGCCAGGATACCCTGTTCCATGTAGCTCCATTTCCAGCCATTGGCTGCGCCGATGATTCCGGCTACGCATGCAGCCAGGATCAGACCGATGTGCGCTTCGCCGCCATTATCACCCATGACGTTCCAGAACAGGAACACCACCATTGCGATAATAACGAGGACGCACTGCCACATAGGTATTTTTCTACCCATAACATATCCTCCTAATATAATGAAATGATAAGAATTAGTTCTTTTCCACTATAGGCATTGATATTTATGGGGTCAATAATACCGTCGCAACATGACAGATATCGTCTTATAACGACACTTACAAGTACAGAAGAGGATCTTTTTTGCGCTTTATATCTCTTTGCAGATGTTTGCCTAAGATGCAGTAATCTTTTCATCTTGGGCTTACTCAAACATGAAATCGTCATCAAAGCGGTTGGCGTTTCGCTTTACTTGCTAATTAAACACACTACCGTATGCCCTTAAATCTTTGCGAGATCATAATCCAACACGACTTGTTGTCCGCGAATTACATATATACAGTCTTTTAGTGATTGTTCATCTCCAATCATAATTACATTGTCCTTATTATTCTCCATCCTAAACCCTTTCTTTTGCCTTTTGCGACAACTTATCCCAATTACAGACTTCGTTTGCATTCTCAGATGCGCTCACGTGTGCGTCCACCTGTGCGTTCATCACAGTGAGGGGTTTCAGGGGTCTCCCCTGAGTCCGCCGGAGCGCTCGTGAGAGCACGCAGGCAGTGCTTGTTAAATCTATGCAGTCGTTAAATGCGTGTGCGCTCACAAAATATCACATCCATGTACGCACACGATTTCTGCGCAATTTTTGTTCGTGGTCTTTTGGATTTACTTACAGAAAAGGCGTCCGGATCAAACGCGAATTCTCTCCAAAACGCCTTCTGTTTTTTACACATTCAGCACAAATAATCTTTCATTCTGTAATCAATTCCACGCATCTCAACAGCCCTACAAATAGCTGCCAGTCGAGAAAAAACCGGGTAGTCCAGTCGTTCCGAAAGAGATTCCACCCCATAATTCGAAGTAATAATCATCGGTAATCTGTCTTTATATCTTCCATTTACCACTCGATAAAACAACTCGTTTGTGAATGGGGAAGGTTTCTCTTTTCCCAGATCGTCTATGACTAAAAGGTCGGCTTTTCTCATTCGTTCTTCGAGCAAATATGCTTCTTCCGAATGGTTTGAAAAGGCTGCCCTTATGTCTGCGAGCACTTCAACGTAGCTCACAAATTCAACGGTGGCTGAGTATTTTCTGATGATTTTATTTGCAATTGCTGCTGCCAAATGTGTTTTCCCTGTGCCGACATCTCCTGTAAATAATACTCCTTCGCCATCATTTTCATCGAACTTTTCTGCAAATCCGAGTGCAATATCATATGCTTTCGGCATGCGTTGTCGTTCGAAATTTTCAAATGTTGCGGTAAGAAATCTCTTCCCAACACCGCCTTCAACAAACATTTTTTCTGCTCGTTTTCCTTGAAAATCTTCCCTCTGCTGCGCGATCATCAGCTGCTCTTTCAGTTCGTTCAGCTTCTGATTCTGCTTCAGATACTCTCGCATCTGTATGCAATCGCAGCGTATGCGCAGGCCGTTTTCACTGGACCCCACGCCTGGCATGAATGGCTGCGGCCTACTACAGAAAGGACATTCCGGTTGATTGATATCAACTGCGGGTAACGAGTTTCGTATAGTCGATATTTTCTCTTCCAGTAGTATCCTCTGTACATATGGAGACAGTGTTGTTTTGAGTTCCATATTCCATATCCTTTTCCCTTTCCTTATCCACCTTGTTTCCATTCAACCCGGGGGTTGTTTTGTTTCCGGCGGACTTTTTTCTGGCATTCTGATTTCCGTTCGGTGCCCCGCCTTTCTTGCCGTTGACGGCTCCTTGCTGAGCATTTTTCACGGATTGATCAATGTTTGGTCTGGCCAGGTCAAACATAGAATCCAGATATTCCGGGAGGTCCGGTTCCTCTCCGAAGAATGCATACTTCATCACTGCATCGATGAATTTGACTTTGTCGCTTTCTTTCGACAGTTTCTTGTATGCCGTGTAATAGGAGTAGAAAAAGGGGAATCGATTCACACGGTTCTCCATGTCAGGACGCCTTCACATTGAAGTAATCAAGAAGTGTTTCCAGGTTGAAGATATATTTATTCCCAACTCGTCTGCTCGGAATATATCCCCCGCTCACTGCCTGACGGATTGCCCATCTGGTGATCGCGGTGTCCGGATCCATTTCCTTGATCGCCTGATATGCCGTCTCCATCGTCCTCATTTTGATTGTTTCTGTCATTAGTTCTCACCTTTCCTGCTCGAAAAATGGATTTGGAAGCTAAATGTATTGAGCAATACTTGGTCAAACCTCAAACGCACATTCTCATGGTTCGATATTGACGAACATCTGTTCGTATATTATAATAAGTGCGTCTTGTTGTAAAGGGGTTTTTTGAAATTATTTCAAAAAAGGAGAAATGACATGGCATGGATTGAAAAGAATGGTATTCAGTACTATCGCATCTCCAGAACAATTGGGAAGAGACTTAATGAGAATGGGTATGAAGTTCCCGTACGCAGGGAATTCGTTGGCCGAACTAAGAAAGAGGCTGTCCAGAAATACGAGGCCTATTTAGAAAACAGAGCCAATGATATCACCAATGCGAATGTGTATTTCGGGATAACTGCAGACGCCTGGATAAAGGAATTCTTTATTCCGGATGACAGCCTGAAGGGCAGCACAAAGGCTCAATATCTAAGCAGCTGGAACCGTTTCATCAAAACGACCGAGTTCTATAGTTATCCGTTGAAGGAAGTAACTTCTAAAGTGATTCAGAGGCATTACAACGAATTGTATGAACAAGGTGTTTCCTCAAATGCGATTCGTTATGCCAATCTTCTCATGAAGAAGTTCTTCAAGTACATCGATACGGAAGGTCTCGGCAGAAACATTACAGCCAGCCTGAGCGTGCCGAAGGGCAACGTGCAGAAGAAGTCACAGGAAATCATCGTCTGGGAGGATGAAGAGATAAGCAGGATCCTTGGATGCCTGGATCAGGCAGATCCAAGATTCAGATTCCGATTGCTTATCGTCATCGCCTACTACACCGGCTGCAGAATCGGCGAGATCCTCGGTCTGACCTATGATGATTTTCAGGATGGACTTCTTAGCGTAAACAAACAGCACGCACGCGATCTTGATTTTGATGAGGATGGCAACATTAAGGCAAAGTATGACATCAGCGAACCTAAGACAGCCAATTCCATCCGGAAGATTCCTCTGCACAAAACCGTCCTTTCTGAGTTGAACATCCACAAGCGGTGGCACCTTAAGGAACAGCTGAAAAAAGGATATCGGACCGATTATCTGTTCACGACAGACTCTGGCAAGCTGTATGACCCATCAAACGTGCGTACAGCGCTGAACAGATATTACCAGCGTATTGGTGTTGAAGAAAAGAACATCCACGCGTATCGCCACACTTTTGGCACAAACCTGTGCCGGCAGGGTGTTCCGATCCAGACAGCTTCAAAACTCTTGGGACACGACGATATTTCCACGACAGCGAAATATTATGTGAATGTTTCTGACGAAGAAAAAGCTCGGGCAATTGAGAAACTTGCGGTAAATTTAGCTATCCCGTGTTAGAAAGTGTGGGAAAGATGTGGGAAAAAATGAAAAATCGTCGATTTTTTAAAAAATAAAAAGGCCCGAAATCGTTGAAATTTCAAGCCTTTTGGCACCCCCACTCGGAATCGAACCAAGAACTAATCTTTAGGAGAGATTTGTTATATCCATTTAACTATGAGGGCTCATGTAGGGCGGCAGGGGTCTGCCGCCTCGCATATGTTAACATACTGCTCTTTCAGTGTCAAAGCAATTGACGTCATCAGTAGATGATGATTCTGGTTTTCTTCTTGCAGTTCTTGTAGATCCACTTGGCGTTCTTCATCTCCAGTCTGATACAGCCGTGGGAAAGGTTCGCGCCGAGCCTGCCGTTCTTAACGACCTTCTTGCTGTAAGGCTTGTAGAGAATCGAGTGGAAGTAGTATTCGTACTTGATTCTGGTCGCGTACCAGACCGAGTATCCCTTCTTTTCTCCGAAGTGCGATACCTTGCCGCATACCTTGAATGTGCCTTTTATAGTCGGCGTCGAACTCTTGCCTGTTGAACACTTCCAGTAATACTTGAGATTCCACTTGCCTTTCTTGCCCTGGTAAACGCATACTCTGTTCTGCGAGCAGTCGACGGCGATCAGGTACTTTGTGTTGCTCTTTGTATTTCTGACCTTGTTCCACATGGTCTTTGAGCAGGCTCTTTTGATTCCGGATCCGTCATAATAATAGTAGTTTTCTCCGGATTTTACAGTCCTGTCATAAACGTAAGCTCCGTTTAAGCAGTATCTGTTTCCGACTTCGCCTGTGGTCCTGACTACGCTGCTGTATGTGCGCCAGTCGCCGTATGCCGTCTTGCCGTTCTCAGTGTTGTACGGTCTGACCCTGAAGTAATAAGTCCTGCTGTCAATCAGTCCTCCGAATGTCTTCGAGGTGGCTGTCTGTTTATATGTTGAAGCGCCCGAGAAGCTGCTGTTCTGTGAGATCTGAAGTTCATACCCGCTGCAGCTTACCTTGTTCCAGGCTACCGTAACATTCGGCTTGCTGCTGGTTACTTTCGTTATCGAGGCAGCCGCAGGCCTGGCAGGCACAATTTCAAATGTCATACTCTTGCTTCTGGCTACAGGAGCAGTTCCTTCAGGAAAGAGCGTGTCTGAAAACGCCACCGTTGCAGTTGCCGTACCGACATTGACATTGTTGGCGTACTCGATTTCATATGGATATACGGTTGCGTCCAAATCCGCACCGTCATATTTAAGAGTCACTCCGGGCTCAATCGAGTTGCCGGTCTTTTCATACTCCGTCTGGTCGAGGGTCATCTCCACCAGGCTGATATCAAATGTCGCTCCCTGCTGCCCGTTGTTATCACCGTTCTCGCCTTCAGCAAAAGCAATGCAGGTCATCATAACAAAGGCGAGTGCCGCAATTATTATCTTTCTCATTGTGCTTATCTCTATCCTCCTTGCTTCAGGTCATCTTCATTATAACAGTTAATCCGCAAAAGCAGTAGTATGCTTAATAAAACAAAATGACGTTTTTTAACTGGACTATTTTAGTCAAGATTGCATTTTTGATGTTTTTTTGCTTTTTGCACTATACAAGATGATGTGGGTTATTATATAATCATCCTGCATAAAAGCACCAAATGATGTGGTGTGAAACTGCAAGTGAAGGAGGAAAATAAAATGTCAATCGTAATAACCGGCAATGCCGATCCAAAGGAAGCACAGGCTTACGTAGAATATCTCGAAGAAAAATACAACAGAAAGCTGAACAAGCTGGACATCAACATCGACGGCGAGTACGCCGATCTGAGCTATGAATTCTCACATGTTCCGTTTGAGAGAATCAGAAGAATCACAGGATACCTGGTGGGTACCATGGATCACTGGAACGACGCCAAGACTGCTGAAGAAGCCGACAGAGTAAAACACTCACTCGGTGACGAAGGCAAGATGGAATCACTCTCGTAATCCATTTAGACATAAAACAACAGCTCCCTTTTCGCATGAGCGCCGGGAGCTGTTTTTCTTTTTTTGCAGGGTTGCTTTTGCTTTAAGCGGACTGCCTTTGCGTTATCAGTATACGTAAACCTTCGGCAGTCTCTGTCCGAAAGCGCAGGCGATTTCGTAGTTGATCGTTCCTGTCGCCGCGGCGATGTCGTCCGCGGATACTTCGTAGATGCCGTCTCTGCCCATTATCGTTACCTCGTCGCCGACTCGGACATACGGAACGTTTGTCACGTCGATCATGCACTGGTCCATGCAGATGTTGCCGGTAATCGGAGCCATGACTCCGTTGACGATTACCTCGGCCTTTGATGAGTACGGGCGAGGATAACCGTCCGCGTAACCGAGAGGAATTGTGGCAATGATGCTGTCCTTCTGAGCGGTCCACTTGCGGCCGTAGCTGATCGATGTTCCGGCAGGCACCTTCTTGAGCTGAACGATGTTCGCCTTTACGCTCATTACCGGTCTGATCTCAAACGCGCTTCTGTCAACCTCGTCTGACGGATAGAGTCCGTAGAGGATTATGCCCGGACGCACCTGATTGAAGTGCGCTGTAGGAATCTCCATGATCGCAGCGCTGTTGGAGAGCGCTCTCATAGGAAGAACGATGTCTTCTTTCAGAAGCGCTTTGTAGAATCCCGAGTATCTGTTCTCCTGCATGTGCGCATAGTTCTTGTCCGCCGCGTCCGCTGTTGCGAAGTGGGAGAAAAGTCCTACGAGCTTAATGTGCTGGAGTGTTGTTATCATCTTGATATCTTCGATGGAAGCCGGGTCCTCAGGGTTGTATCCGATTCTTCCCATGCCTGTATCTACCGCGATATAGCATTCGATGGTTTTGCCCGCTCTGCGCGCTGCGTTATTGACAGCCTCAGCGTTTGAATAACCGCAGATTACCGGTGTCAGATCGTATTCCGCAAGAATGTCTGCGTAAGGTTCCGGGGTCAGTCCCAGAATGAGGATCTGTTCCTCTGTGTATCCGGCCTTGCGGAGCTTGATTGCCTCAGAAAGAGTTGCTACTCCGAATGAATCTATGCCGTTCGCCTTGAGAACGGATGCGCACTTTACTGAGCCGTGTCCATAGCCGTCGGCCTTGATTATTCCTGTTATCTTAACATCTCTGCCGACTTTGTTCTTGATCTGCTTGATATTGAAATCCAGATTGGTAAGGTTGATTTCGGCCCACGCGGCTCTCATTGCTTCTTTGTACATCTCGTAAATGATCCTTTCAATAAAAATATTGCTATGATCCCAGTGATTATAACCCCACTAGGATTATAGCACTATCGCGGGATTTGTGGTAGATTAAAGATAATCAAGGGAGAGAGGAATCTGAAATGGAGAAGAAAAAGTATCTGACGGATGTTGCGCTGATGACATCAACGAACACCGATTGAGTGACAGTGTGCTGCTGTCACTTTTTTATTTCATCCTGGTATCTGTCGAACCTTCTGCACAGTGTTTCTGTATTGTGGCTGTCGCTCGAAAGTATGAATCTGCCGCCGTGTGCCGCAATGTAGTCGCGAATCGGTTTTGCCGGATATGCGTCGGTTCTGTATCCTCTCGACATGCCTCCCGTATTGATCTCGAAGCGCGCGCCGGATTCAAGCAGCCGATCCACTGCCTTCTGCCAGGCCGCAACGTAACGCGGATGACCTTCGTCGAAGAGCGCGCCCTTCGCGCCGCCTTCGCCGCCCCTATTGTATTTGGTGATCAGGTCCAGATGCCCGATGATGTCCGCGCCCGTCGCTTCGACCACCGCAGCTTCTGTTTCATAAAACTTTTCAATCATGGCGTAAACATCGCCGCCAAAATACTTTTCAACAATGCTCAGCCAGATCTCCCGGCTCTCATCGATTACTTCTATTCCGCCGCCCTGCTCGCTGCAGTCGATGTAGTGCACCGATCCGATGACATAATCCCAGTCCCGCGTCGGTCTTCCCGCCAGACAGTCCTGTTCGACTCCGCAAAGGACCTCAAGCCGTCCTTCGTATTCCGCCGCCAGCTTGCGTATATCGTGTTCATAAGCCGCTTCATCTTCAGGCAGCATGCAGTAGCTTTCATCGTAAGTCGTGTATCCGTGACCGGACAGTCCAAAGGCAGCCAGTCCTTTTTCAGCGGCGCTTTTAACCATCGCCTCAGGCGTGTTGTTTCCGTCACAGTAGCATGTGTGTGCGTGAAAATCCGCCTGCCCTTTCTTATTCAGTTCCAGATATTTGTCGAATTTCATATTTCACTTCGTCATCTTTTCCTGCTTCACTTTATGATCGATCACGTGTCGTGAAGCCAGTTCGTCTTTTATCTCGTCCAGCGAGATTCCCGCCTCGACCATCAGTACCATTACATGATAAGCCAGATCCGCTATCTCGTAAACCGTTTCCGCCTTGTCCTCCGCCTTGGCTGCGATGATTACCTCCGTAGACTCCTCGCCGACCTTCTTCAGGATTTTATCAAGACCCTTCTCAAACAGGTACGTCGTATACGAGCCTTCCTTGCCTTCGGTCTTGCGGCCGCGGATCAGCTCCATCAGTCCTTCATAGGAAAACTCCTCAGCATCGCCATTAGGCGATTCGGCCTCGAACACCGGATAGTCGAAGCAAGACCACGTTCCCAGGTGACACGCCGGCCCGTCGGGCTTAACCTTAACAACCAGAGCGTCTCTGTCGCAGTCCGCTGTTATGGAAACTATGTGCTGATAGTTTCCGCTGGTTTCGCCCTTGAGCCATAACTCCTGTCTCGATCTGCTCCAGAAGCAGGTCAGCTTTTTCTCCAGTGAAATGCGCAGGCTCTCCTCGTTCATGTAAGCGAGCGTCAGCACCTGATTCGTATCCGCGTCTACGACGATTGCCGGAACCAGTCCTTTCTCGTCGAATTTTATTTCTTCAACATTAACCATGTCGTGTCTCCTTATCTTGCCGGTATTCCTGCCTTTGCCATAGCTGCTTTAAGATCCGAAATCTCAACCTCCCTAAAGTGGAAGATGCTCGCCGCAAGTCCCGCGTCTATCTCCGGAATCTCTGTGAATAGTTCGATGAAGTCATCGATGCATCCGGCTCCTCCGGACGCGATGACGGGAACGCTGACCGCCTCGCACACTTTCTTCAGCAGCGGAATGTCGAACCCTTTCTTAACGCCGTCTGTGTCGATTGAGTTGACCACGACCTCGCCGGCTCCCATGTCCACACATCGACGGATCCATTCGATGGCTTCCATGCCCGTGTTCTCGCGTCCGCCTTTGGCGAAGACTCTGTAAACTCCGTCAATGAGCGAAATGTCCGCCGACAGGACAACGCACTGGTCGCCGTATAGCTTCGCCGCCTCTCCGATGATCGAAGGGTTCCTGATGGCTCCCGAATTTACGCTGACTTTGTCCGCGCCGCACTTCAGCACTCTGTCGAAATCTTCGATTGTACTGATGCCGCCGCCAACCGTCAGCGGGATAAAAACGTTGGACGCCGTTTCGGTGAGTATCTCGGTGAACAGTTTGCGCCCGTCGCTCGACGCCGTTATGTCATAGAAGACCAGCTCGTCCGCGCCTGCCTGTGTGTAGAACTTCGCCAGTTCAACAGGCGAGGAAACGTCGTTCAGGTCTTTGAATTTTGTGCCTTTTACCACCCTGCCGTCCTTGACGTCCAGGCAGGGAATAATTCTCTTTGTTATCATCGCGCTACCTCTATAGCCTCTCTCAGATCTATGGCGCCGGTGTAGTACGCCTTTCCTATTATCGCTCCGTACAGCCCGCGCGCCGCCAGCCGCTTCACATCGTCGATAGTCGATACGCCTCCTGAAGCCACAAGCTGCATTCCGAACTGCTCCGACAGTTTTTCATAAAGTTCGTGGTTCGTCCCTTTCATCGCGCCGTCTCTGGAAATGTCTGTGACGATAATCGTCTTTACTCCAAGCTCCTGCATCTGGCCGCAGAAATCGAAAGCCGTGAGCTGTGTCTTCTCAGTCCATCCTTTTATCGCGACGAAGCCGTCTTTCAGATCGATGCCGACGGCGATTTTTTCGCCCCAACGGCCTACCGCCTCTTCGAGAAATCCGCGGTCAGTCACAGCGGCAGTGCCGAGAATCACGCGGTCCAGACCGGCGTCCATGTATTTTCCTATGACTTCGGTGCTTCTTATTCCGCCACCGATCTCGCAAAAGCAGCCGCTCTCTTTCTTGATCCTGCAGACTGTGTCGAAGTTCGGTGTCGTACCGTCCTTTGCGCCTTCAAGGTCGACTATGTGTATCTGGCGCGCTCCCGCCGCCGCGAAATCTCTTCCGATGGAGGGCGGGTCTTCACTGTATATTGTCATGTCCTCGTACCTGCCGCGCAAAAGCCTGACTGCCTTTCCGTCGAACAGATCTATTGCGGGAAATATCTTCATTCTCTACCTCGTGTAATCAAATCTCGCAAAACGCTCTCAGAATATCCAGACCCACATTGCCGCTCTTTTCCGGATGGAACTGGCAGCCGTACACGCTGCCGCTCCTTACTGCCGCTGTGAGCGTCGCGCTGTATTCAGTCACGGCGATGGTGCTCTCGTCGCAGTCCGCCCCGTAGAAGGAATGGACGAAGTAGACGTGGTCGCCCTCTTTCGTGTACTTGAACAGCGGATCCTTTTCGCCTTTGAACTTCAGCGCGTTCCAGCCGATGTGCGGAATCTTGTAACCTTCGGGAACAACGTCTTTGATAGGAACGATGCTCCCTTTGATAAGACCGAGCCCTTCGTGTTCTCCGTACTCGTAACTCTTCTCAAACAGCAGCTGCATGCCCAGACAGATTCCCATGAGAGGCTTTCCTGCCTTTGCCTGCTGTATTACCATGTCGGCCATTCCGCTTTCACGGAGCTTCTCCGCGGCATCCGCAAAGGCCCCGACGCCCGGAAGGATTATCCTGTCCGCCGCTTCAATTTCAGAACGGTCCGCGGTAACGCGCGCCTCCTGACCGATGTATTTAAGTGAACTCTGCAGGGAAAACAGATTTCCCACGCCGTAGTCAATTATCGCAATCACTAGAGAACTCCTTTCGTCGACGGTATTTCATCCGCAAAGGCTTCTTCGATACGCACGGCTTCACGCATGCTTCTGGCTGCCGACTTGAATGCTCCCTCGATTATGTGGTGGGAATTCGTGCCGGCGATTTTTCTTATGTGCAGGTTGCACGCGGCGCTTCTGGCGAATCCCATCCAGAATTCCTCGACGAGCTCCGTATCGAAAGTGCCGACCTTCGCTGTCGGAATGTCCAGCGCAAAACCAAGATAGCATCTTCCCGAAAAATCCACTGCCGTCAGAATCAGCGACTCGTCCATCGGTATGATGGCGCTCCCGTATCTGCTGATTCCTTTTTTATCGCCGAGAGCTTTCGCGAAAGCATCGCCCAGCGCTATTCCGATATCTTCAACCGTGTGGTGATCATCGACATCCGTATCTCCCTGACATCTTATGTCCAGATCGAATCTGCCGTGCTTTGCGAAAAGCGTCAGCATGTGGTTGAGAAAACCGACGCCTGTTTCGATGTCAGATTTTCCCGCGCCGTCGATGTTCAGCTTCAGCGCGATGTCCGTTTCGGCCGTCTTTCTGATGATTTCCGCTTCTCTCATTTCAGTTCCTCTATCACCTCTCCGAGAACTTCAAGGAACTTGTCCATCTGTTCTCTGCTTCCTATTGTTACTCTGTTGTACTGCGCTATCCGCTCCTTTGTGAAGTGTCGGATCAGCACTCCTCTTCTCTTCATCTCTTCATATATCCTGCCGCCGTCCACATCCGGATGCTTCATGAACACGAAGTTCGCGGACGAATCGGTGAGCTCAAAACCCATGGCGTTAAGCCGTTCCTGCGTATATCGCCTATTAACGATGATCTCCTCGCAGTTCTTTCGGGTGTACGGCTCTTCCTCCAGGACCCCCAGTCCTGCCGCCATGGTCATGGAGTTCACGTTATACGGATTCGTCGAGAATCTGATGGTCTGAAGATCGGTTATTATCTCCTTTGAAGCGACTCCGAAGCCCAGTCTTCCGCCGGCCAGAGATCTGGATTTGGAGAAGGTCTGAACTACCAGCAGGTTGTCGTACTTTTCAAGCAAAGGCAGGCTGCTCTCCGCACCAAAATCCACATACGCCTCATCCACGACGACCAGATCGTTCGGATTTCCGGCGAGGATTTCCTCTATCTGTCCGCGGGTAAGCGCCACGCCTGTATGGGCGTTCGGATTGGCGATGAAGATTGTTCCTCCCGCGCCCATGTAGTCAGCGAGGCTGATTCTGAACTCTTCGTCGAGGGGAATCTCTCTTGAAGGTACGCCGTTCATATCCGCGAAGACCGGATAGAACCCGTAGGTTACATCCGGGAACACCGCAGGTTTTTCACTTCCGCAGAAAGTCATGAACGCGAAATTCAGCACCTCATCGGAGCCGTTGGTTATTATCAGGTTTTCACTTGTCAGTTTTATTCTGCTGTCTTCAGACAGTCTCGCGGCAAGCGCGTCTGACAGCACCCTGCAGTCCGGATCGGAATACAGATGCAGACTCTTTGCCGCTTCAGCCGCTCGCATCTGCGCTGCTTTTGCAGGCGGAAACGGTGACTCGTTCGTATTCAGTTTCAGATACTTCTGATCCTGGGGCTGTTCGCCCGGCGTGTAAGGTTCAAGATCTCTGTACCTTTCGTTTAAAAATCTGCTCATGCTTTGTTTGCCTTTATTCTATTACGCTCTCAAGACTGCGTGTTATTTCTACGATCTTCTTTGTTTTGAATTTGAAGCTGGACTTGTTTGAAATCAGGCGCGCGCTTATCTCCGTTATGACATCGACAACCTCAAGGTTGTTCTCACGGAGAGTGGTGCCTGTTTCAACCAGGTCGACTATGACATCGGAAAGTCCCAGTATCGGTGCCAGCTCAATTGAACCATTAAGATGAATTATATCTATGTCAGTTCCTGAGGCAGCGTAGAATTCGCGGGCTACGTTGACGAACTTCGTAGCAACCCTCAGCTCATTGTTTCTGTCATAGCTGAACCCTGCCGGCCCTGCCACCGCCATGCGGCATTTTCCTACGTTCAGATCGAGCAGCTCATACACATCGCTTCCTGCTTCCATGAGGATGTCCTTGCCGGCCACGCCGATGTCAGCCGCGCCTCTCTCCACATAGATGGCGACGTCGGACGGTTTTACCCAGAAGTACCTGACGCCGGCCTCCGGATTTTCGAAGATAAGCTTCCTGTTTTTCTCTTTGATCGAAGGGCACTCGTATCCTGCTTTTTCGAACATGTTGTAGACCTTGTCCCCAAGCCTTCCTTTAGGGAGCGCGACGTTGATCATTTCAGTCACCGATCTCCACCTCCTCCCCGTCGAACTTGGCGAGCTTGCCCATGTTGTCGATGTACACGCCGAAGCCTATGGCGCGGGACGTCCGCTTCATCCGCTTCATGAGCTTGTCGTACTGGCCGCCTGAGAGAACTCCGTCCGGAATGCCCTCGGCAAAGCCCTTGAAAATTATGCCGTTGTAGTACTTCAGGTCGCTGACGACCGAGAAGTCTATGTTGAGCATGTCTTCAAGTCCTGCCTCCTTAAAGGCTTCGACAATTTTCTTGAGCGCGTTGATGCTTTTGCCAAAAGAAACCTTCTCTTCAAACGAGAAGAGGCTGTTCTCCAGAAAGGCCGCTTCGAGCTTCAGGATGACTTCATCCGGATTGCCGTATGTGGTCACCAGCGTCTTCAGAAGCTCCGCCTTTGCCGGCCCCAGGTCGGCGCTGCGGCAGACCCTTTCAAGTCCGTGCGCGTTCTTGCTGCTTATGCACAACGTGAGCTGTTCTTCCGTTTCCCTGGATATGTTGCAGCTTTCGAACAGCTGCGTGAGAATGTCAAGATTTGACACGTCCAGTTTGGCTTCGTCGCTCAATACGTTCATGCTCTCCGCCGCCAGCAGCAGAACTTCGCTGATGCACTCGTCGTCGATCGCGCCCAGGCATTCCAATCCTACCTGCATTATCTCCTTGAAGTAGTGTGTCTTCGGCGAGACTCTGTAGATGTTCTCGTTGTAGAAGAGCTTGATAATGCGGTTCCCAATGTGTCTGTTGTTCTTGACTATCGACAGGGTAACGTCCGGCTTGAGAGCCATTAGCATCCCGTCCGTATCCGTAAATGTTATTATCTGTCCTGAATCCAGGTAATCCATGTTTGAAGCATAGAGTTCGAACTCCTCGAACTTGCTCATCCTGTACATCGAAAAGCCATGACTTGCGTACAGTGACCTGAGAGCAAACATGGCTTTTTCTTTGTTACTGAATATGTTCTTGTTTACTTTCATCTCTTTATTCAAATCTGCTCAGTATTGATATTGCGTGTCCTTCCAGACCTTCCTGCCTTGCAAGCAGCGCCACTTTATCCTTTGCTTCCTTGAGGGCTTCAGTTTCGTAGTATGTCAGAGACATTGTCTTCGTGAAGTCGTCAACCGTCAGCGGGCTTGCGAACCTGGCAGTACCTGAAGTCGGCAGCGTATGGTTAGGACCGGCGAAGTAGTCGCCAAGAGCTTCCGGACAGTTCTTGCCGATGAATACGGAGCCTGCGTTCTCGATCTTGTCGGCGTATTCTTCCGCATCGTCAATGAAGAGCTCCAGATGCTCAGGGGCCAGCTTGTTCGCAAGTTCAATTGCTTCATCGATGTTCTTGACTATGATGATCTTGCCGTTTACTTCTATTGATTCTCTGGCGATCTCCTGTCTAGGCAGGCTTGCCAGCTGTACCTCCAGCTGTTCAGCTGTTCTCTCTGCCACGAAGGTGTCCGGCGTGATAAGAACAGCCGTCGCCATTTTGTCATGCTCGGCCTGTGAAAGCATGTCTGCCGCTATGATGCGTGCGTCGCTGCCTTTGTCCGCGATAACGAGGACCTCGCTCGGGCCCGCGATGAGATCGATTCCGACCTGACCGAATACCTGCTTCTTAGCCTCGGCTACATACGCGTTTCCGGGACCTACGATCTTGTCTACCATCGGCACTGATTTTGTTCCGTATGCCAGTGCCGCAATCGCCTGAGCGCCTCCGATTCTGAAGACTCTGTCCACGCCGGCAATTCTCGCAGCGGCCAGGATTACAGGCGCAATGCTGCCGTTGCTGCTAGGAGGAGAAACCATTACGACTTCATCTACTCCCGCGATTTTCGCCGGTATCGCGTTCATGAGAACCGTTGAAGGATATGCGGCCGTGCCGCCCGGAATGTAGATTCCAACCTTCTTAAGAGGAAGCACCCTCTGACGGAGCCTGATTCCATCCTCTTCGAGTACATATCCTTCCTTAACCTGCGCTTTATGATAATATGCGATTCTGTCAGCCGCCTCCTGAAGTGTGTTCATTACTTCTTCCGGAACTTCTGCAACTGCAGCATCTATTTCCTCCTTGGTCAGCTCAAGACTGGTGATGTCCGCACCGTCCAGCGTCTTGCAGTAGTTGATGAGGGTAGGATCTCCGCCCATCTTGACGCTGAAAATAATGTCAGATACTACCGCGCTGACATCTCTGCCTGATCTGTCTCTGATAAGTACATCGTCCAGTGCATATTCGCCGTTTTTAAGAATCTTTATCATCTTCTTCTCCTTCAACCTTCAGTGCTTTATTGCTTTATCTGAATAAATAATTAAATTACCTTGATACTATAACGCTTCAGGCCTTTTCTGTCAAGGGATTCGCGGGTATAAGTACCATTTCAATACAATACAAAGAGCCCGGACGTTTAAAACGTTCCGGGCTTCCTTTTGTCTTGATGTATTCTCCTACAGCCACCTGTCCTCAGCGCGTTTTGCCGAGTCCTTAAGATGCCTCTCAACAGCCCTCTTGGCTGCCGCAGTATCCTCAGCCTCGATTGCTTCGAAGATGGCTCTGTGTTCTTCCAGAATCTTCGCCAGATTCTCACGTCTCTCCAGGATTCCCTTGCGTGCCAGGCCGATATATTCCTGATATGACATGAGCGCCTGCATGATGAACCTGCTTCTGGTCATCTGATAAATGATTCTGTTGAACTCCTCGTCCGCGAGGGCGAGCTTTTCCACCATGCCGTTGGAGGTATACAAACTCATGACTTCCAGCTGCTCCCTGAGTCTGTCCATGTCCTCTTCTGTTTTGTTCTTTATCGCCCACTCGACCGCCAGCTGCTCAACGGCATTTCTGACAGCGTAAATATCAAACAAGTCGGACTTCTCAAAACCCTTGGCAAAACAGCCCTTGTTCGGGATATACTCAATTAGGTTTTCTTTTGTTAGATGTTTGAATGCTTCTCTTACGGGCGTCCTGCTTACTTTCAGCTCTTCCGCGATCTTGTTTTCAACAAGCTTCTCGCCTATTGAATAGTCACCGTTTATGATTCTTTCTCTCAGAATCTGTGCGATCTCATCAGCCAGAGAGCACTCTCCTTTAAGCACCTGATCTGCCATGCATCTTCACCTCCTACACGCCATTTGAAGATGGTTCCGTCGTAATGCTGCAGTGTTACAGCAGGTGGTTCTCAATTACCTGAACGTCAGGATCAAAGTCTTCGATCTGCAGATAATACTCAGCAGCATCGAAGAAGGCCTTCATCGGAGCAAGTCCGATAACCTCTGTTCCAATTACATTAACCCCATATCTGGCCGCTTCTCTTCTGACGAGTTCAAGAACTCTGTGGAGCGGTGTGATGTTGAAGTTTGTCATGTTGATGGAAACCTGGGCAACATTTCTCTCTTCGAGAAGCAGACCCATGGCCTTTACGCACTTGAAGCCACCCTTGACTTCTCTGATTATGTTCGCGATGTTCTTCGCGATTTCAACGTTGTCTGTCGCGAGGTTGATGTTGAATGCGATGAGTGGAGGTCTCGCGCCTACTGCTACCACGCCGCCTGTAGGGTGAATTCTGGCACCGCCGAAGTCAGGGCACCACTTTTCTTCCTTGACCTTTTCGGCCATTCCCTCGAACTGACCTTTTCTGATCTTTGCCAGGTTCTTTCTGTGCTTTGCAGTTGCGGAATCTTCATAGAGGAATACCGGCAGATCTGCTTCTGCGGCGATTCTTTCTCCAACCTTCTTGGACAGTTCGATGCAGTCTTCAGTTGTCGCTTCCTTGATTGGAACGAACGGCATTACGTCGACGCAGCCCATTCTCGGATGTCCGCCTTCATGCTTTGTGAGGTCGATGAGTTCAACTGCCTTCTTGGCCAGTTTTACGCTTGCCTCTTCACATGCTTCCGGGCTTCCCATGTATGTGATAACCGATCTGTTGTGTGTTTCATCTGATGAATAATCGAGAAGTGTGCATCCAGGAGTGTTCCTGATCTGATCTACACACGCTTCGATAACTTCCTTGTTTCTTCCTTCGCTGATGTTCGGAATGCTCTCAATGATTTTTGCCATTACAGTTCCTCCTCTATTGCCTTGTATAATCTGTCTGCTATAGCGCTTCCTTCTTCAAGGATTTTCTTTCCTTCCGCTTCTGCCTCGGCAGCAAACGCTTCGTCCTTGACTCCCGGCAGGTTGATCTTCACGTTCATCCATGCGCCGCGGATTCCTGCCATGAAGTTCAGAACTCCGACTCCCAGATCGCTGGCGCAGTTCTTGTTGAAGTGTCCGTAGAGTCTGTCGGCAAGTCTGAGTCCTTCCATGCCCATCTTCATAACGCTGAGCGGAACCTTTGTTGCCTCAAGAGTACCGTCCGCAATGGCCTTTTTTCTTGCAGCCTTGTCCTCATCGGTCTCCTTCGGCATCTTGAAAGCCGCTGCTACCAGATTGTAGGCGTCAGTATCCTTGTCAATGGCCGCCTTGAGGTCTCCGTAGAGGGTCTGTGCTTCCTCTTTGATCTGCCCGCAGAGTTCATGGTCGTCCGCGTATTTCTTCTTGGAAATCGTAAGGTCGCAGACCATGGAAACCAGGGCCGCTCCCTGAGCGCACGCGAGAGCGCTGACGCTTCCGCCGCCCGGAGCAGGTTCATCTGAGATCAGGATGTCCAGATAATCATCCAGTTTCAGGTCGATCAGTTTCATGTTCTATCTTCTCCTTTTTCTTCTATGTATAATAACTTCTATCTTCTTACCGCAACTTCACCTTTCTTGATGACTCTGTCTACAAGATTCGATCCGAATCTGTAGCAGACCATCTCAAAATCAGGAGCGTTCCATATTACGAGGTCCGCCTGCTTGCCGACCTCCGCCGTTCCGACTTTGTCTCCCAGTCCTATCGCGCACGCCGGATTGATTGTTACCGCCGTAAGCACTTCCTCAGGTGTCAGCTTGTACTTGAGACAGCCGAGGTTGATAACGAACTGCAGATTCAGAGACGGACATGAACCAGGATTGAAATCGCTGGCCATGGCTACAGGAATGCCCTTTTCCACCATCGTCCTCGCCGGCGCGTACGTCTTGCCGAGGTAGAATGATGTTGCCGGCAGGCACATTGCTGTTACGCCGCCCTCCGCCATGGCATCCATTCCGGATTCTGTTATGGCGATAAGGTGTTCCGCGGAAGCCGCTCCCAGCTCTCCCGCCAGTTCTGTTCCGCCGATAGCTTCAATCTCATCGGCGTGTATTTTTAGTCCGAAGCCCATTTCGTGAGCGCAATTCAGATACTTTCTGCTCTGCTCCGCGTTGAAAACTGAATCTTCGCAGAACACATCGCAGTAATCCGCCAGATTTCTCTTTCTTATCTCAGGCAGAATCTCCCTGCAGGTCATCTCAATGTAATCGTCGCCTCTTCCATCATATTCAGGGGGAACCGCGTGAGGTCCCAGGAATGTAGGGACGACATCCATCTCGTGATCTCCGCCGAGGGCCTTGATAACCTCGAGCATCTTGATCTCTGACTCCATGTCAAGCCCGTATCCGCTCTTAGCCTCGCAGGAAGTCACTCCCATGCTCAGCATCTCATCGAGAAATCCTCTGGTCTTTTCATAGAGTTCCTCTTTGCTCGCGCTTCTGGTCTTGCGCACTGTGTCGAGGATTCCGCCGCCCGCTCTGAGGATGTCCAGATAATCTGCTCCCGCCAGCTTCATGGCGATTTCGTGCTGACGGTATCCGCCGAACACCAGATGTGTGTGTCCGTCGACCAGTCCCGGTGTGACCAGTTTCCCTTCAGCGTCGATTTCTTCGTCAAACTCGCCGCCGGGGAGTTTTCCGTCCTCGGTTATTTCTTTTATGATGCCATCTTCAATCGCAACAGCGGCGTTTGAGTACTTTTCATTGACGCCCTGCTTGCTTCCTTTATGGCTGTAGCTGCCTGCAGGCGTCTGCAGGCAGCCGATGTTTTTAATCAGTACTCTTCCCATTTGCTGCTTCCCTTCTACTTGACGAATTTGTCGACTGTTTCGTCGATAATGCTGTCTTCTACCAGATAAGGAATGGTGATGTGGCCTTTGCCCGCGTAGTTCTTGTTGTACTCTACGGAGGTCTCGATGGCGTGTTCGTTTCTCGCCCAGTTTCTTCTGGCAACGCCGCCCATTACATCCCACATCATGGCTGAGTGGAGAATCTTGTCGACTCTTTCGCTTCCGTCGAGGAGCAGTCCGAATCCGCCGTTGATGGCTTTGCCGATTCCTACGCCGCCGCCGTTATGCAGAGCGCAAAGGCTCATTCCTCTGGCTGCGTTTCCTGCGTAGCACTGAACCGCCATGTCGGCCATTACGTTTGATCCGTCCTTGATATTTGAAGTCTCTCTGAATGGAGAGTCTGTTCCTGATACGTCGTGGTGGTCTCTTCCCATCATGACCGGGCCGATCTTGCCTTCTCTTACCAGCTTGTTGAAAGCGAGGCCGATGTCTCTTCTGCCTTCAGCATCCTGATAGAGGATTCTCGCCTGAGTTCCTACAACCAGCTTATTCTTCTCTGCGTCTCTGATCCAGATCCAGTTGTCTCTGTCCTGACCGCGTCTGTTAGGATCGATTACATCCATTGCCGCCTGGTCAGTAGCTCTGAGATCTTCAGGTTTTCCGGAGAGGCATACCCATCTGAACGGTCCATAACCATAGTCAAAGAGGACAGGTCCCATGATGTCTTCAACATATGAAGGCCAGATGAATCCGTCTTTGTCGTCTACGCCGTTCTTTGAAAGCTCCTTGACTCCCGCGTCGTACATTGCCTTCATGAAGGAGTTGCCGTAGTCGAAGAAGTATGTTCCCTTCTCTGTAAGAGCCTTGATGGCCGCGTAATGTCTGTGGAGAGTCTTGTCGACTTCCTTGCAGAACTTGTCTCTGTCTTCATGGAGCATCTGAGTTCTTTCCTCAAATGTATATCCAACAGGGCAGTATCCGCCGTCATATACGTTGTGGCATGAAGTCTGGTCTGAAAGCAGGTCGATGTGGAAGTTTCTTTCTACTGCTGATTCAAGCAGATCTACGATGTTTCCGTGATATGCGATCGAAATGCTCTCCTTGGCGTCGATCTTTTCCTGGGCGAGTTTGAATACTTCGTCCAGATCCTGACATACTACGTCGACCCAGCCCTGATCGTGTCTTGTGTCGATTCTTGACTGGTCTACTTCGGCAAAGATGCCGACCGCGTTTGCGATGTTCGCAGCCTTAGGCTGAGCTCCGCTCATTCCGCCCAGGCCTGATGATACGAATGTCTTTCCTGCCAGATCGCCGTCTTCCGGAACTCCCAGTTCCTTACGTCCTGCGTTGAGGATCGTGTTGAATGTTCCGTGAACGATTCCCTGAGGTCCGATGTACATCCATCCGCCTGCGGTCATCTGTCCGTAGTTGGCTACGCCCATTTCCTCTGCGACTTCCCAGTCTTCCAGGTTGTCATACATGCCGATCATCATTGAGTTTGTGATGATTACTCTCGGCGCTTCCGGCTTTGAAGGGAACAGTCCGAGCGGATGTCCTGATTCAACTACCAGCGTCTGCTCATCTGTCATCTCTTCCAGGTATCTCTTGATGAGATTGTACTGGAGCCAGTTCTGGCATACGGAACCTGTTTCTCCGTATGTAACGAGTTCATATGGATAGAGGGCTACTTCAAAGTCCAGATTGTTGTCGATCATTACCTGGAACGCTTTGCCCGCGAGGCAGTTGCCTTTGTACTCGTCGATTGGCTTTCCGTAGATTCTTCCGGCCGGTCTGTATCTGTAAGCGTATACTCTTCCGTATGTCTTCAGTTCTTCCATAAACTCCGGAGCGAGTTTTTCATGCAGTTCTTCCGGAACATAACGCAGCGCGTTTCTGAGCGCAATCTTAGTCTGCGCTTTCGTAAGTCTGAACCCTCTGTCCGGAGCTCTTCTGATACCCTCCTGGAATTCAGGCATCTCCGGATATCCCAGATCAAGCTTGATTGTCATTGCGTTTGCGATCGCTTTGTTTTCTAACATTGGGTTTCCTCCTTCTCTTCGGAATTTATTTCAGATTTATTACTTTATCTACTGCTTCGTTTATTGAGAAATCCTTGACCATCTCGTCAAATTTCTTCAGCTCGTCGATCATGATGATGTCTTCTTCGATTGGGTCAGCCTTCGTTCTGATGAAATCATATGCAGCTCTTGTTGCAGGCGCCAGGTTGTCGATTCCCTTCTCGCCCTGCTCCTGTCTGAGCCAGATTGCCTGAGCCGCCGCTGAAAGCTCGATACCCAGAACCTTCTGCGCGTTGTCGAGAACCATCGCCGCCGTTCTGGCAGAAGTTGTTCCCATGGATACGTGGTCTTCCTGGTTTGCTGAAGTCGGAATCGAGTCGACGCATGCAGGATGGTCATATACCTTGTTCTCTGAAACCATGGATGCCGCAGCGTACTGCGCGATCATGTAACCTGAGTTGAGACCGCCCTTCTTTACGAGGAATGCAGGCAGTCCTTCTGAAAGCTGAGAGTTTACAAGTCTTTCGATTCTTCTCTCTGAAACGTTTGCCAGTTCTGATATCGCTATCTTGAGGAAGTCAAAGGCAAGAGCCATCGGCTGTCCGTGGAAGTTTCCGCCGGAAATTACTTCGTCCTCTTCCGCGAATACCAGAGGGTTGTCTGTTACGGCGTTGATTTCAATCGAAACTTTATCATAAACATACTGTATTGCGTCTCTTGATGCTCCGTGGATCTGAGGCAGACATCTCTGCGAATACGGATCCTGCACCTTAGTCTCATGCAGCCATCTGGCGTTGTATGATCCGTCGAGGAGTCTTCTCATGTTTTCCGCTTCTATCATCTGACCTTCGTGGCCTCTGATGGCGTGGACCTTAGTGTCATACGCTTTACGGATCGCGTGCATCGCTTCGCCTGTCAGCGCGCCGGCTATGTCTGCCGTTTTGAGAAGCTGCATGGCGTCGTAGAGAACGTTTACTCCCACAGCGGTCATCATCTGTGTTCCGTTGTTGAGCGCCAGTCCTTCCTTGGCAGCAAGCTCTACCGGCGTAAGGCCTTCCGCTTCAAAAGCTTCCTTAGCTTCAACGACCCTGCCTTTGTACTCGACCATTCCCATTCCGATGAGACCGAGTGCTATGCAGGACAGCGGCGCCAGGTCGCCTGATGAACCTACTGATCCTTTCTCAGGAACGATAGGGACGATATCGGCGTTCAGCATGTCTATCATTGTCTGAATAGTTGAAAGGCGAATGCCTGAGAATCCTCTTGTCAGATTGTTGCATCTCAGAAGCATTGCCGCTCTGACATAGTGTTTAGGATAAGGATTACCCATTGCGCAGGTGTGGCTCATGATGAGATTTTTCTGAAGCTGCGCAGTATCCTCGAACGAGATTTTGACGTTTGCAAATCGTCCAAAACCAGTTGTCAGTCCGTAGATGACTGCGTCATTTTCGAGCTTCTCTCTTACGTAGTCTCTGGATCTGTTGACTGTGATTTTAGCATCTTCGGTGATTTCGACTTTCTCGTAATGTCTGCTGACGTTGATCACGTCTTCAATAGTAAGACTCTTTCCATCGATTCTGACTGTCATGGCTTTTCTCCTTTGCCTTGTATGATTAAGATTTACGATTAGACTCGTTTGGATTAATTATACCCAAAATACAGCGTGAATACTATACTTTTGGCAAAATTTGCCACTTCACTAAAGAGTTAATGCTTTATCGTAATAAAGCGGATTGAAGGTATAAAAAAACCGCTGCAGTTCCTTGTTCGCAGCGGTTCTTTCTGTCGTTTCAGACCATTGATCAGTCCGTTGTATAGTTGTCGAAGTATCCCTGTATGAATACTATCGGTGTGCCCTTATCACCTGAGCCTGAAGTCAGGTCGCAGAGTGAGCCGATCAGGTCAGTCAGCTGACGAGGTGTCGTTCCTTCTGATTCCATCTTGCCGACAAGGCTTCCGTCCTTCTCGGTGATCCTTCCCTTGATGGCTTCCTTGAGCGCGTCACCGGAGAGATCCGCGAAATCGTTGTCCGCCAGATACTTGAGCTTCAGCTCGTTTGGCGTTCCCTCAAGACCCTTGGTGTAAGCGACGCCTACTCTAGGATCGGCCAGCTCCCAGATCTTTCCGACAGGATCCTTGAAAGCGCCGTCGCCGTAAATCATAACTTCGACGTTCTTTCCTGTTTTTGCCTTGATGTCAGCCTGCATGGCTTCAACCAGTTCCTGGCTCTCAGCGTATCTCGGGAAGAGCTTGACTGTGTCTTCCGTTGCTTTATTGGATCCGAGAAGTCCGAACATCTCGTTGTATCCGCTGCCGTCAACAGGCGCTGTCAGTATGTCGTCGAGTCCGCATACTCTCTCCGCGCCGGCTGCCTTAAGCAGCCTCTTGCTTCTCTCTCTTGTGTGGATGTCACAAGTCAGAACGTTCTTCGTGTAGTTCAGGATCTCTTCGGCGTGATTAGCGAAGATGATCTCAACTTCTGCGCCGCATTCTTTGATCAGGTCGCCGTAGTACTGTACGTAGTCAACGCCCGTGAACTGGTGCTTGTTTTCCCCAAAGAGTTCTCTGTACTTAGCCAGATCAAGCACATCGCTGTAAGGATTGATGCCGGCCTCATCAACCTGATCCATTGTGATCAGAGCGTTGCCGACTTCGTCGCTCGGATAGCTCAGCATGAGGACGATCTTCTTCGCGCCCTTTGCAATGCCTCTCAGGCAGATTGCGAATCTGTTTCTGGAGAGTATCGGGAAGATGACTCCAACTGTCTCTCCGCCAAGCTTGGCCTTTACGTCCGCAGCGATTGCGTCGACACTGGCGTAATTGCCCTGAGCCCTTGCCACGACTGACTCCGTTACACAAACGACGTCTCTGTCTCTGACTTCGAAACCGTCCGTTTCTCCTGCTCTGAGCAGACTGTCAACGACGATCTGTCCGATGTTGTCACCCTCGCGGATGATCGGGCACCGGATGCCCCTTGAAACTGTTCCAACGTTTCTTTCCATTGTTAACCTTCTTTCTATATTAACTAACATTATTTACACATTAGCGGCGGTCGCTTTCTCGCGTTATCGCATTATAGCGCAAAAGCAACCATCTCTTTTTTCTGATTGTTTCACGTGAAACAATTAAGAGAAACTCTTTCAGGCCAGGCTTCTGAGCAGTTCTATGAGTCTCTCGAGTTCATCCGCGCTGTAGAATTCTATCTCAATTTTGCCCTTCTTTCCCTTGCGGTTGAGATTTACCTTTGTTCCGAGGACGCTGCGCAGATCTTCCTCTACTCTCTTCTCGTCTGCTGTCTTTGTCCTTCTCTTCGCCGGTTTTGACGCAGGTTCCTTGGCTTCCTTTGCCAGCGCTTCTATCTGCCTTACGGACAGACCTTCCTGTGCGGCTCTCACCGCAAGCTCGACCTGTTTCTGCTTGTTCTTGACTGAAGCGAGCGCGCGGGCGTGTCCCGTGGTGATCTTTCCTTCAGCGGTGAGCTCCTGCACTTTCCCCGGGAGTTTCAGCAGTCTGAGGCTGTTGGTTATATAAGGTCTGCTCTTGCTCACGCTGTATGACACCTGCTCCTGCGTCAGACCATAAGCGTCGATCATCTGCTTGAGACCTTCCGCCTCCTCAATTGGATTAAGGTCCTCTCTCTGCATGTTCTCTATGATGGCCAGGAGCATGTTCTCCTCATCGGTGAGTTCCTTGACGATGCAAGGAATCTCCTTGAGTCCGGCCATTCGGGCGGCTCTCCACCTTCTCTCTCCTGCAACCAGCTCGTATCCTTTGCCGAGCTTGCGCAAAACAACAGGCTGGATAACGCCGTGTCTCTCAATGGACGCGGACAGTTCCTCCAGCTTCTCGTCATCAAAGGTCTTTCTCGGCTGAGCTGAATTCGGTCTTATATCGTCAATGCTGACATAAAGAACTCCGCCTTCATCAGAAGGGGCTTCCTCTGCCTTGGATGGTGTCTGCTTCTTTCTGGAGGCCGGTTTTTTCTCCGCAGGCGCTACTTCCGCGTCTCCGAATAAGGCTTCGAGGCCTTTGCCCAGGCCTTTGGCTTTGGTCTTTGCTGCCATTTATCTCTCCTTTTCGTTTTCGAGGAACTCTTCCGCAAACTCCATGTACGCCTGCGCTCCCGTAGATCTCGGATCGTACTGTATTACAGGCATGCCGTGGCTCGGCGCCTCAGCAAGCCTTACATTCCTCGGGATTACCGTGGTGTACACCTTTTCCTTGAAGTACTTCTTGACTTCCTCTACGACCTGAGCTGACAAATTCGTTCTTCCGTCGAACATGCTCAGAATGACGCCTTCTATCTCTAGTCCCGGATTCATGTGCGTTCTGACAATATCAATGGTGCTCATGAGCTGGCTTACGCCTTCAAGAGCATAGAATTCGCACTGGATTGGAATCAGGACGGAATCTACCGCCGTAAGAGAGTTTATAGTCAGTATGCCAAGTGACGGCGGACAATCAATGAATATGTAGTCATAGTCCGGCTTCAATACGTCTATCGCCATCTTCAGCCGCTTCTCTCTGCCCGCCATGTTGATTAGTTCAACCTCTGCTCCCGCTAGCTGCACACTTGCAGGCATGATGTCAAGATTAGGAACTCCTGTAGGAATTACTGCCTCGGCAGGATGGTGATCGTCCTCGATCAGTATCTCGTGCGTGGTCAGTTCCAGGTCCTTCTTAGTTATCCCCACACCGCTTGTAGTGTTACCCTGAGGGTCTATGTCAAGAATAAGAACCTTCTTTCCCTTGAGAGCCAGGCATGCAGCCAGATTGATATTGGTGGTCGTCTTGCCGACGCCGCCTTTCTGATTAAATATCGCTATCGCCTTACCCACTTTTGCCTCCTTTTCATCTTCTAATTAGGTCACCTTGATTATATACCATCGCATTTTTTCTTTCTACAATAAAAGTGTCAAAAATCTGAAAACCCGAAAAATTTTTCAATGTTTCACGTGAAACATTCCAATCTCTTCGGGTTGCTTCCATTTATTTCCATTTAACTTAACGTTCTGTTTTTTCTTTCGCGTTTCCTATAGAGGTTTCCTCGTCGGTGTGCCCGCCTTTCTCGGATATGCTTTTGGAGTCAAGCTGCCTTTTCTTATGATCACAAGGCTGTGTCCCAGATGAGGCAGTTTCCGTATTTCGGGTTCGTCTCCGCCGAGACGCCGGATCGCTTCCTGCGCATCGCCTATTTCCGATTCACAATCAGCGCCCTTGTACGCAATAAATGTTCCGCCGACTCTGACAAACGGGATGCAGTACTCACTGAGCACCCTCATGTTGGCAACTGCTCTGGATACGCAGAGGTCGAAGGCTTCCCTGTAATCCGCTTCCCTCGCCAGATCTTCCGCGCGGCCGTGCACTGCGCGTACGTTTTTTATTCCAAGTTCGTCGCATATCTGCTGTACGATCTTTATTCTCTTGGCCAGAGAATCCATGAGAACGAATTCCTTTTCCGGATAGCAGACAGCGAGAGGAACGCCGGGAAATCCCCCGCCCGTTCCAACATCGCAAATAGACGATGATTCAGTAAACTCAAGGGTTTCAGCGCATAAAAGGGAGTCGACCAGATGCTTCTGAACGAACTCATCGCTGTCGGTTATAGCCGTCAGATTGACCTTTTCATTCCACTGCAGAACCGCCTCCATGTACTGCTTCAGGGTGTCGGTCTTTGCATCGGCATCCGCTATATTAAGTTTGTCCATCAGTATCTTCAGGTCGTTCATTTCCTTCTCCGGGCGTTCTTCTCCAGATGAATCAGAAGAACATTTATATCTGCCGGCGACACTCCCGAAATTCTGGATGCCTGTCCGACTGACAGCGGCTTGAGGTCGTTAAGCTTCTGCCGGGCTTCGATCCTCAGTCCGTCTATCTTTGAATAATCTATGTCGCTGCTCAGCTTTTTTCCTTCGAGTCTCTTGAACTTCTCAATCTGGGCAAGCTGCTTTTGTATGTATCCGCCGTACTTGATCTCGACTTCCATAGACGTCTTCTGATGGCGGGAAAGTTCCGGTCTGTCTGAATCTATCGGCGCGATGTTGTCGTATGTCACTTCCGGTCTTCTGAGAAGTTCATGGAGCGACTGCGCTGACTTGATCGACGCCGTTCCCAGTTCCTCCAGAAGCGGATTGGCTTTTTCAGGGCTAACGATCGTTCGCTGCAGCCTTTGCGTTTCCTTTTCAACAGCGGCCTTCTTCTCAAGAAACCTGCCGTATCGATCTTCCTTTACAAGGCCGACCTCATGTCCGAGTTCCGTAAGTCTCAGATCCGCGTTGTCCTGTCTGAGCATGAGCCTGTACTCAGCCCTGCTGGTCATGATTCTGTATGGCTCGTTTGTGCCCTTGGTCACAAGGTCGTCAAGCAGAACGCCGATGTACGCCTGGCTTCTGTCAAGGACGAAAGGCTCTTTGCCGTCAAGCTTGAGCACAGCGTTGATTCCCGCCATGAGACCCTGGGCCGCAGCTTCTTCGTATCCTGAGCTGCCGTTGAACTGTCCGCTGCAGAACAGGTTCTCAATCGTCCTGTTCTCAAGGCTGATCTTAAGATCCAACGGGTCTATGCAGTCGTACTCTATGGCGTAGGCAGGCCTTACGATCTTAAGATTTTCAAGCCCATCGATCGTCTCATAAAAAGCCTGCTGCACATCCTCCGGCAGGGACGACGACATCCCCTGTATGTACATCTCGTCTGTATCCAGTCCTTCCGGCTCAATGAAGAGCTGGTGACGCTTTCTGTCGGCGAACCGGTTTACCTTGTCCTCAATGGACGGACAGTAACGCGGTCCGACGCCTTCGATCTTCCCGCCGAAGAGAGCCGACCTGTGAAAGTTCGCTCTTATGACGTCATGTGTTTTTTCATTTGTGTATGTGAGCCAGCATCTTACCTGGTCCTTCTCCAGTTCATCGTTCATGAAAGAAAACGGAACGATTTCGCTGTCTCCGTCCTGCGGAATCATCTTGTCATAGTCGAGGCTGTCCGCGAGGACTCTGGCAGGTGTTCCCGTCTTGAACCTCCTCATCGGAAGTCCGTATTCCCTGAGCCTTTCAGCAAGTTCCACCGATGGCGCAAGCCCGTTCGGCCCGCTGTCGTAGACACTTTCGCCTATGAATATCTTTCCCGCCAGGAACGTTCCCGTAGCAAGTATGACCGCGCGGCTTCTGTAAACCGCGCCGGTTCTGAGCACGACGCCGCACGCCTTCCCGTCTTCGACGATAAGATCCACGACTTCGCCCTGTTTCATGTCGAGCAAAGGCTCCATCTCTATGGTTTTCTTCATCTCGAGATGATACCTTGTCTTATCCGCCTGCGCCCTCAGCGAATGCACCGCCGGGCCCTTTGCAGTGTTGAGCATTCTGCTCTGAATGAAAGTCTTGTCAATGTTGATGCCCATCTGTCCGCCGAGAGCGTCGATCTCCCTGACAAGGTGGCCTTTGCCTGTCCCGCCTATGGACGGATTGCACGGCATCATCGCCACTGCTTCCAGATTGATGGACAGCATGAGAGTCTTTTTTCCCATTCTGGCCGCGGCAAGACCGGCCTCGCATCCCGCGTGGCCGGCGCCGATAACAATTATGTCGTATTCTCCCATTAGGAATTTTTCCATTGCATGCTCCTGATGTCAGTTGCCCGGTTGTTACTTTCCGAGGCAGAATCTTGAGAAGACTTCGTCGAGCACTTCGTCGGAAACGGTCTCGCCGATTATCTCTCCCAGATAGTCGTATGCTTCTCTGATATCTATTTCGATTATATCCAGAGCCTCTCCTGTTTCAGTGATCACAGCAGCGTCGCTAATCGACTGACCCGCCTTGCGGAGAAGCTCCTCGTGACGAACATTGCTGACCATGACGCTGTCCTTCTGAGCCAGCTGTCCTCCGTACACGAGCTCTTCGATTTTATCTTCGATTTTATCTATGCCTTCACCTTTGACAAGGCACGTTTCTATAACATCGCCATTAGGCGATCTGTCGCCCAGAATCGTTGGCGTTACTGCGTTTCCAAGGTCCGTCTTATTGAGGAGAACAAGATGTCTCCTGTCTTTGAGGCGCTCCAGAATGTCCCGGTCTTCATCTGTCAGAGGCTGGCTTGCGTCAGCAATGAACACCACGAGATCAGCGCTGTTGAACGCTTCTTTTGTCCTCTCTATTCCTATCATCTCGACCAGGTCCTCAGTCTCTCTGATACCCGCCGTATCTATCAGATAAACAGGAATGTTTCTTATGCTCACTGCTTCCTCGATGGTATCCCTGGTCGTCCCAGGGATTTCGGTTACAATGGCCCTGGACTGCCTGAGCAGACAGTTCATGAGAGAGGATTTTCCAACGTTCGGCCGCCCGACAATGGCGACTCTTATCCCTTCCTTGACCATTCGTCCTGCTCCGGCCGTCGCCAGCAGGCTGTCGATTTCATCTCCCGCGTCTTCAAGATCCGCCAGGAGTTTTTCGTATGTCAGTTTCTCTATATCCTCGTCCGGGTAATCGATGTTAACTGTAATGTCGACGAGAATGTCTAAAACTTCCGCTCTGATTTCACGTACCCTGCGTGACAGATCCCCTTCCATCTGCGACAGAGCGGCTTCATACCCTGCGTCTGCTTTTGCTTTTATTACATCTATGACAGCTTCCGCCTGTGAAAGGTCCATGCGTCCGTTCAGGAAGGCTCTCTTTGTGAACTCGCCCGGCTGGGCCATGCACGCTCCCTGACGCAGCACGAGCGCCAGCGTTTTCCTGAGGGCTACCACACTTCCGTGGCAGTTTATCTCCGCAACGTCTTCTCCTGTATAGGTAGTCGGACCTTTCATGTAGACTGCCAGAACTTCATCGATAACGTCTCCGGTTTCCGGATCGATTATTCTTCCAAAAGCCATCCGGCGGCTGGTTATGCTGCCTTTGCACACGAAAACCCTGCGGAGTATCCCGAGGGCTTCGGGTCCGCTTATTCTCACTATCCCTATTCCGCCTTCTCCGTAGGCTGTTGAAATTGCAGCGATTGTTTCACACATGGTTCTAATGCAAAGGCCCGCGAAAAGCGGGCCCGGTCATGCTATTTCTTAAGTTCGATAACAACTCTTCTGTAAGGCTCTTCGCCTTCGCTTCTTGTCGTTATGTTAGGGTTCTTCTGCAGGGTTGCATGAATGACCTTTCTCTCGTAAGGGTTCATCGGCTCCAGACGGACATGCTTTCTGGTCTTGACAACCTTTGCACCAAGTCTGTTCGCCAGCTGCTCCAGAGTCCTTTCTCTCTTGGCTCTGTAGTTTTCGGCGTCGACTACGACCTTGGTGTACTTCTCCCTGTCCTTGTTCACGACAAGACTCGCCAGATACTGGATGGCGTCGAGAGTCTGTCCTCTCTTGCCTATGACAGTTCTTGAATCTTTGCCGTTCATTTCGACATAAACGAGATCCTCGCCAACTCTGGCCTTGAAGGAAAGATCAAGTCCCATCTTTTCAGTTATATCCTTGAGGAATGTCAGGGCTTCATGCTCTTCTACTTCCTTCAGATCGTTTATGTCCACATCGTCCAGAACGATGTTTCTTCTCTTTTCTTCAGGCTTGTTCTCCTGAGCTTTCTTTGTGTTAGGTTTTTTCTCCTGTTTCTTCTCCTTGGCTTTTGATTCCTTAGGTTTCGCCGGCTTGGCTGGTTTTTCCGGCTCCGCTGGTTTCTTCTTTTCTACTCTTACCTTTGCCAGCTTGGCGCCTATGCCCAGAAAGCCTTTTGTCGGTTCTTCAAGAACCGTTACTTCCACGTCATCTCTGGAAACCTTCAGATCAATAAGGGCAAGCTCTACTGCTTCATCAATGTCTTTGCCCCATTTTTCTGTATAATCCATTATATTTCCTCCGTGCGCAGGGACTTACAGACCTCTGTTCTTCTTTTCGATTTTTTCTCTGATCTGTCTTTCCTTCTGTTCTCTCTTGATTTTCTTTCTGATTGACTGCAGATGGATGTTGAATCCGATCTGAATAATCTGGCTTACCGCCCAGTAGAGCGCAAGCCCTGATGGGAATGATCTGGCCATCCACAGAATCATGAGAGGGAAGATGTACTGCATCATCTTCATCATGGCCGCTGACTGGTTAGCCGCGTCTGATCCTGTGTCCTGAAGCATTCTGTTCATTGTGAATGCGATAAATGTAGCGACACCCGCTATAATCGGCAGAATCCACGGGTCCGGCTGGCTCAGGTCATCGATCCAGAGAAATGGTTCATGGAACGCGAAGATCATGGAGTCCTTCGTTATGTATCTCAGCGGATTTCTGAGCAGGGCGAAGAGTCCCATGATGATCGGCATCTGAATAAGCATAGGAAGACAGCCACCCATCGGGTTGAACTTCTCTTCCTTGTAGAGCTCCTGCATCTTAATGTTCAGAGTTTCCTGGTCGTTGCCGTACTTGTTCTGAAGAGCCTTGATCTTCGGCTGCATTTCAGACATCATTGCAGTTGATTTAGTCTGCTTTATGTACAGCGGATAGAGACACAGTTTTACGAACACGGTAAAAATGATGATGGAGATACCGTAATTTCCTATGAATCCATACAGAAGGTCAAGCAAAAGCCCCATAGGTTTTGCTATTACGCCTAGTATAGTGTACATTTACTAATTTCCTCCTATTTTAAAGGATCGTATCCGCCCTCGTGGAAAGGATGACATTTCATGAGTCTTCTGATCCCGAGGTAGCTTCCTTTAAAAAATCCGTACTTTTCCAGAGCCTGAATACAATAAGTTGAGCAAGTAGGGTAGAACCTGCACCTTGGCGGGAAAAGCGGCGATATGAACTTCTGGTAGAACCTTATCATCGCGATAAAAACGTGTTTCATCGTCTTACCTTCCTGTTACTTTTCCTCTTGCGGCCGCGTTCATCATTGATTTTTCAACGTCTTTGAGCTTTCTGCCGTTAATTGTGTTTCTCGCTATGAATATGATGTCATAGCCGGCGGAGAATTTCTCCTCATTGAGCCTGTAGCTCTCTCTCATCAGACGTTTGGCTCTGTTTCTCTGAACGCTGTTTCCTACTTTTTTGCTTGCTAAAAAGGCTGTTCTGGTATAAGGAAGATCATTTTCCCTTAAAAAAAGAACTACATATCTGTCAGGAACTGACCTTCCTGCCCTGTAAATGGCGTCGAAATCACTCTGTTTTCTCAGAATTTCCTTTTTAAGCATCTTCTTTCAGTCATATCAATAACAAAAAGACCACTGCCGTGCGGTCTCTATGCTGATAAAACTTTTCTTCCTCTTTTTCTTCTTCTCTTCAGTACATTTCTACCATTCTTTGTCTTCATTCTTTTTCTGAAGCCGTGCTCCTTTTTGCGCTGCCTCTTCTTTGGCTGATATGTCATTTTC
>JAFRCM010000011.1 GCA_017404365.1 Bacillota bacterium | reverse complement strand
GTATTATACTGAGGGAACGCAGCCTAAGAAGGATCCTGACGTTTCAGGAACAAGCAGCTACGACGGGCAGGAACCGTCGTCAAGTGACGCAGGCGGTACCTCCAACACGGAGCCAAGCGTCGACAATTACTACGACACTCCTGTTTATCCGGAAGACTTCTGATGGCGGCCGGACGACAAAAGCTTTTGAAATTGTGATATAGTAAGAGCATGAGATTATTAAAAGGATTGGTGGCTTTTGCATTGGCTGTAATACTGATAGCCAGCTCCGCATTGGCGCTGGGCTCCTATGCGGTCGGCGAAGCGATTTCCGAGGAAGGAGTCGAGAAAGCCATCACTGAGACAGACGCGGTCGGGGAACTGACCGACAATATAATACAGCAGAATACGGTCAATATGGGAGGCGTGTACGGCGAGACCATGCAGGCGATCCTCAAGTCCGACGCAATGACGGATTACTTCACCGAGTACACGGCGAGATGTCTGCAGAGTCAGATATACGGAGAAGAAATGGAAGAGCTGGGATCTGACGATCTCAACATGGCCTTCAGCCGCGGAACGGACGAGTGCATAGCGAACGGTACGATAACCATGAACAAAGGCGAGCGAGCCATGTTTGACACGGCGCTCAACCTGGCGATGCCGGCGCTTACCGAGGGCATCAACTACGTCCTCTCCCAGATGAACCTGACGGATTTCGTCGACGAGGAGACGGCGGAGCAGATTGAGATGGCCCGCACGGCGACATCTGATGAAGTCAGATATGGAGCAGCCGGCATAGCGATACTCGCGTGCATTCTGCTCTTTGCATTGTACTGGAGAAGCAAGTCCGGAATGTTGCTCTGCGGAATCCTGATTCTCGTTGTAGCGGCGCTCTTCTACGGGGTGTCGATGATGATCGACAAGACGGTGACTGCGGACGGAGCGGGGCTGGTTCTCTCAAGACAGATGATGTACATCATGATATCATACGGAGCGACGGAGGCGATGAAAGTCGGTACTGTCATCGGCGGCGCGATGATCGTCGCGTGTCCGATATTCAAGCTCGTTTTCAGAAGCAGGTAGCGTCAGGCAAAGGCAATCCGGCGCAAATGCAGACAGGAGGTTATTATGAGTTTTGCGGAATTTGAAAAAGAAGTAAAACTTCAGGGCAAGGTCATGGCGATCACCCGCGTGAATCTGGCGGACGAGACGCCGCAGCACTCGCTGGGGTGCATCTTCAGAATGTTCGACAGGATACTGGCTGGCGAGACGCTCGTAACGGGTCTTGGATACTGTGGATGCAAAGGCTTCGAAAGCAACAGCGGACTCAAGGATCAGCTGCCTTGCATTCCGGGCGGCTTCGGAAAGTTTCTGACTGTCGGATCAAAGGCTCAGTGGACGCCGGACGGCGAGAGGTTCAAGTGCGATGAGGAAACGGCGTATGCTCTTTACGATCTCCTGCCGAAGAATGTAATGGTGGACGCGGAAGGCAACAAGTACGACGGCCTTAAGTTCGAGCCTTACAGAGAGGGAATGAAATGCGATGTGGTAGTCTGCTTCTGTAATCCTGATCAGCTGTCGGCGGTCATAGTGCTGCACGGCTACGATAAGCCTGAATTTGACAGAGTTATCGCGACTACCGCCGCGGGCTGCGCTTCACTTGTTCGCATTCCGCTTGCGGAGAAACGCAACGAAAAACCGCGAGCTGTCATAACCGGCAGCGATATCGCTCAGAGAAAATTCAGACCTGAAGATGAGATCGCAATCGCGATTCCGAGTGAGGATTTCGATTACATGATGAGCGTTACGGACGAGTGCTTCTTCCACGCTCCGGTATGGAAGCCGGTCAGGAACAGACTGCGCAAGGAAGAACATCTGCAGGACGCCCGTTTCACAGCGCTTGGAACGGTTGAGTAAGCGGCAGGCTTCATTATTAAGACAATATTATAAATAACATATAAGAGGTGACAAGCAATGTTTGAAAACTTAAAGAAATTCAGTCCGGACGGAGGCGGCGGAGATCCGACTCCTGAAAACTGCACACACGACTGCGGGAGCTGTCCGAGCGGCGGAAGCTGCGGCAGTTTTGATCCTGCGTCGCTGATCGAAAAGACAAATGAGTTCAGCAATGTCGACAAGGTCATAGCTGTGGTCAGCGGAAAAGGCGGCGTCGGCAAGACTCTCGTGACTTCCATGATGGCGGTGAACATGCGCCGTCGCGGGCATGAGGTTGGTATTATGGACGCAGACGTGACGGGCCCATCGATTCCGAAGGCTTTTGGAGTCTATGAGAAGGCGGAAGGCAGTGAAGATGGTATCTTCCCGCTTCCGACCGCAACGGGAATCCGTACCATATCCGTAAACAATCTGCTGGAGAACGATTCGGATCCAGTGCTCTGGCGCGGTCCTATTATTGCGGGACTTGTCAAGCAGTTCTGGACAGACGTCATCTGGGGCGACGTTGATTATCTGTTCGTAGACATGCCTCCGGGAACGGGCGATGTGCCGCTTACGGTGTTCCAGTCCATTCCTGTTGACGGAATCATCATAGTAACTTCACCTCAGGATCTTGTTTCCATGGTAGTATCAAAGGCGATAAAGATGGCTGAGATGATGAATGTTCCTGTACTGGGAATCGTTGAGAACTATTCATATTTCAAGTGCCCTGACTGCGGCAAGGAGCACGCCATCTTCGGACCAAGCAAGGTTGATGATGTCGCGTCGGAATTCAATCTCGACGTTCTGGCCAAGCTGCCGATCGATCCTGCGCTGGCTGCGCTTTGCGACCGCGGAATGATTGAGGCGTACGAGGGCGATTGGCTTGATGAAGCGGCTGCGAAACTGGAGAAGTAAATGAAGAGGAAATTTTCAAAAACAGGGATCGCGCTTGTAGGATGCATGGTTGTGTGTCTGATTCTTTTCCTTGCGGTCGGAGTGCCTAACGGGTTCTTCGATGACGGCGGAAAGGGAGGAGATCTTGATGACGACGGCACGCCGAAAATCGGAGAGGTGCTTGAAGGCAGCACCCCGATCCTTGTTTTTGATAAATCCGACGGCGCTAAAAAGCTAATGACCGCCTTTGACAAGGGCACCATCGTGAGCGCCACGGTCCTCTACGATGAAATGGGCGCCAATGCGCCATATGAGACGACAGATCAGGAAGAGATCCGTACAATTTACAAAGGGCTTAAGAACATCACTGTCAGCGACAAGAGCGAGATGTCAATTACCGACTGCTACCATTTCGTAGCCTTTACGTTTGAGGATGGAACCAGCTACGGATACCATTTTGAGGGAACAAATCTTCTAAGCTACGGCTCAGATAATTATGACATCGCGGGAGGCGGTGATCTGTTCAGATATATGCAGGAAAAGTGCACTTCTGAGCAGTAGATAATTTGCCGAAAATCCTTGACACGGAAGGGCTTCACAGGTATACTAACTATTGCGCGTAAGCAAAGAATCAATTGAATATGCACCATTAGCTCAGCTGGCAGAGCACCTGACTCTTAATCAGGGTGTCCAGGGTTCGAACCCCTGATGGTGTACCAACGAAATCCGCAATCCGTTGATACAACTGAGGTTGCGGATTTTCATTTTTTGCTCTTTTGGGTAGGATACCCATTTTGCCCACAAATTTGCCCACAAGTCTGTGGGCAAGGCTCATTTCGCAAGGGATTTTTCCAGAAGATCGACTGCTGTTTTCCTGGATTCCTCTGTTACGTGAGCATACGTGTTCAGTGTGATTCCAATGTCCGAGTGTCCCATAAGCATCTGCAGATCTTTGAAGTTGGCGCCGCTGGCGACCATGTTTGATCCATAGGT
>JAFRCM010000070.1 GCA_017404365.1 Bacillota bacterium | reverse complement strand
GATGGCACGCTGAGCAGATGTCTGTTCTGATTTCTGATTCAGTTGATCTGGTCATAAATGTGTTGCCGCATGCGCAAGTTACTTTACATTCCTTATACTCAGGATGGATTCCTTTTTTCATGCTTCTCACTTCCTTTCTGCCCTCGCGAGCCTTCATAGAATATCACACTTTCCACCTGCGGTCAACAATTTTCGCAAGCAGTGATTTCTTTACTGTTATTGCCCTCTCCGGGCACATTTCCTGACAGCAGTAGCACTTGATGCACTTGGAGTGATCGTACTGCGCAACCGCTCTTCCGGTGCTGTCCTTCCTGACGATGACAGCCTTGTCCTCCAGCGGGCAGGTCTGTTCGCACACGCCGCAGCCCACGCATTTGTTCGCGATGACCACCGGCTTCTTGTTTGCGAACCTCCTGACGATGCCCATGAGACTCATGCTTCCCCGGAACTCCCTGCTTCTCTGAACATTGAAGTTCTTGTCAGCGTATTTGACTTCCAGCTCGTCCGTAGTAATTACAGCTCCTTCTTTCTGCATCGGGACTCCGCCGAGCAGAATCTCTATGTTCTCATCGTCCCATGTTCCCACGCCTGCGTCGGCGCATGCAGTGTTTGTCGCCACCATCTGCGGATCAAGATATATGAGTTTGCAGAACATCGCGTCCAGCGCCACCGGATCCGTTGAAACAAGTATGGCGTTCATCGGGAAGGGATCTCCCGACGCCGGTCCGTTGCCGTCCATGGCGACGATTCCGTCCATTATGTGAACCGTCGGCCTGACCAGGTTGTTCAGATCGGCCAGCATTCTGGCAAAATGTTCAGGACTCTGATACGTGGCGTGCGTCATGGCCTTGTTAACGCCGCAGACACATCCGAAGGTGTTCTTGACCGCGCCGGTTATTCTCTCCAGCTGATGGGTCTTCATTTTGCATATATTTATTATCAGCCCTGCCGGCTCCTCACCACCGGCGCCCGTAACCTTTGCTATTTCATTACATAGAACAAAACGCCTTGCGACTTTTCCCTCCGGGTAATCCACGTCAGTACCGCGATCAAAATCCCCCGGCTTTATTCCCAGTTCGTCCGCCACCGCCTTAAGGCCGCATCCTTCGGCCGTCTTCTCCATGCCAGTCACAGGGCTGCCGGGTGAGTCTCCATAAACGAGATTCCCGTAACCATTTTCCTGCAAAAGCTCCCCGACGGCGCGGAAAACTTCCGGGTGCGTGGTCACGGCTTTTTCAGGCGCGTGCCTTCCCAGCATGTTCAGCTTGAGGACGACCTCGGCATCCTTTCCCAGAGACTGCAGTGCCGCAGATTCGCCGAGTATGCTGTCCAACCCGCCAAGAAGCTCCACGGCTTCTCTGACCGCGGCGCTGACTTTGTCCCGTTCATATGAATCGCATCTTACTATAGCGACTTTTGATGTTCTGGCTTCCATGTTACTCATCTATGCCGTAGAATCTTTTAGCGTTATTTCTCGTTATCTCCGCTGTCTCTTCAAATGACAGGTTCTTTATTTCCGCCACTTTTCTGGCTGTGTATTCCACAAACAGCGGGGTATTTCTCTTCCCTCTGAAAGGCACCGGTGTCAGATAAGGCGCGTCCGTCTCCACGAGCAGCCTGTCGATTGGAACTGCCGCGACCATGGCGACTGTTTTCCTGTTGTTCTTGTATGTTACAGGCCCCGCCACGCTGATATACGCTCCCATCCTCACATACTGCATGCCGAACTCAGCCGATCCGGAAAAGCAGTGGAGAAGCACTCCGGCGTGCCCGAAGTGATTCTTTCTCTCATCTGAGAAAGCTCCCTCTTCTACGAGAATGTCCATTACTTCCTGGTCTGCTTCCCTGGCGTGGATGGTTATCGGCATCATCAGTTCATTTGCAAGTCTGATCTGCTTTCTGAACCAGAGTCTCTGAACGTCCCTGTCGCTGAGGTCGTAGTGAAAATCCAGACCGATTTCCCCTATTGCAACAACCTTTTCATCAGCGGCCAGCTGTCCGATGCGCGCAAGCTTCTCGTCATCCATCGTCTTCGCATCATGAGGATGACAGCCAACAGCCGCGTAACACCACGGCCATAAGCGGGCGTGCTCCGCGGCCATTTCAGAGCTCGGCAAGTCGAAGCCGATGTCAACGGCTCCCGACATCCTGCCGTCCTTTACCGCATTATCCACAGTATTGAAGAGAGCCTGGCGTTCCAGGCTCGTAAGATCTTCATTGTTAAAATGTGTGTGTGAATCGAATAACATTATTCGGATTCTCCTTCTGCAGGTGCTTCTGCGTCAGCCGGTACCTCGGCATCCGCTTCAGCCATTGCTTCTTCCATGTCTTCCTCTGTAGGTTCCACAACGGATCCCTCAACATCGGTCGACTCCGGAACGAATTCCTTTATCTGATCACTTTCCTTGGACGCATCTACAGTATACCACTTGTCGTCAAGATATACCTCTACCCATGCGTGTGTAGTTCCCTGTTCGTCCTCGACAGTCATGATCGATGATTCCATTCCTTCCTCGCTGCAGAGCTTGTAGATGAAGGCTGCGTAGTACTGAGTCTCCGCGCAGTCTATGCCTTCTGTCTCAGCGCTGGCTCTCACCTTGGAAATCATGTAAACCATCTTGTCGTAATCGGATACGCCTTCGTCCTCACCGATGTTGTCCTCAACGTTCTGCTCAACGAAATCGTATTCGCCGCCCAGCTCGTCGATTCCTTCAGGCTCAAGGCCGATACCCATGGCTGATAGTTCACCGCATCCGACGGAAGCGCTGCTGCTTCCCGTGTATACGATACCATTGGCATCATCGTAGTTAGGGAGTCCGTATCCCTGAACGTACTTGTATCCGACCGAGAAGGTTCTGTATCCTACAGCGTCGCTGTAGTTGCCTTCGATTGTCTTAACAGTTTTGCCGCTAACGCTTGCCACAAGTCCCGTGTGGTCAGGCACGCCGTTTCTGTTCCAGTCGAAGAAGATGACATCCCCGGCCTTTGGAACATAGCTGGCGCCCGCGCCGTACTTGTAGTTGCTGACCTTGCTGTTCTTGTAAACATTTATTACTGAAGGACAGTAGCTTCCTCTTACTATGATGGAAGTAGTGCCCGATTTGATTGCGACTGCCGATACGAATATCGCGCACCATGGTGTCGTATATGAGAACTTGGTTCCCATGTTGGAGTTGTACAGATCGACGATCGGCTTGTTTGTCTTGTTTGACTCTTTGCATCCAAGCCATGCAACCGCCGTGCTAACTACAGCAGATCTGCTGAAGCCAACAGAACTGAAGTCTCCGTAAACTTTGACTCCGTTGATTGTTCTGTACGCTCTGACCTTGTAGTAGTACGTCAGGCCGTTTGCAACGTTGTAATCGTTAAAAGCGGTCGATGTCGCGTTGCCTACGTTAGTGTAGCCGGCAGCGTTGTTTGATCCTGTCGCTCTGTAGACTTCATAACCTGAAGCTCCGGATACGGCTGACCACTTCAGACCCACGTTGTTGCTCTGCGATACTGCGCTGACTCCGCTTACCTTTGAAATCTGCGCCTTCATGCCCAGCTGCGGTGAGCTGAATTTGCTGTATTTCTTCTTTCCGTTTACTGTTCTGTATGCTCTTACTTTGTAATAGTATGACTTGTTTGTAGTAATCTTGGTGTTTCCCCAGCTTGTGGCTGAAAGTGTTTTGATATGGCTGTAGCTGCCGTTTGCGCTCGTAGCCCTGTACACTTCATAGCCCTTCGCTCCGCTTACAGGCGTCCACCTTACTGTAACGCCGGTGTTCTGGGAGGTTACAGATTCTGATGGTGCTGACATCTTCGGCGTTGCCGCTACGCAGGAGGTGAACTTGGTGTAGATGTTCTTCTTTCCTGATCTCTTCTTGTACGCCCTTACTTTGTAGTAACACGTTGTGTTAGTCGTCAGCTTTGTTCTCGTATAAGAAGTTTTCTTCGTCGTCTTTATCTTCTTGTATTTACCGTTCTTGCTCTTTGCTCTGTAAATCTGGTAGCCGGAAGCAGTCGGATAGCTGTTCCATACGAGCGTCACTGAATTGTATGTGCTGCCCGAGTGTTTGAATCCACCGATCTTGTCCTTCTGACTGAAGCCGATAGGTGTTCCCGGAATCGACGGGCTGTACATGCTGTACGAATATGTGCCGTTGCTGTTCTTGTAGTACGCTCTGACCTTGTAGTAGCAAGTCTTGTTTGTAGTCAGTCCTGTTCTCTTGAAAGATGTTCCTGACGTTGACTTGATCTTCACGTATTTTCCGTTCTGCGCGGTAGCCTTATAGATTTCATATCCCTGCGCGTTGGCATAAGGGCTCCATGCGAGCGTAATGGTTTTGTCCGTATATCCCGCCAGTGCAAGACCGCCAACAGCTGCGCTCGTGTTGAAAGCTTTCGGTGTTCCCGAAATAACAGGACTGTACTGACTGTAGGATAATGAACCGTTGCTGTTCTTGAAGTACGCTCTGACCTTGTAGTAGCAGGTCAGGTTTGTAGTCAGTCCTGTTCTCTTGAAGACAGTGCTCGGCTGAGTCTGAATCACTGAGTAGCTGCCGTTCGCGCCCTTTGCCTTGAGCACCTGATAGCCGGTCGCTCCGGCGAACGCGTCCCACTGCAGAGTTACCGCGGTCGCTTCAGTTGCCGCTACACGCAGGCCCGATACGGCCTTCGACGTGTCGATGGCCGCGTAAGCCACGTCGCCTGTTATCGGCATGAACGCCGTTGCGATCGCGATCGTCGCCGCGAAGGCGATTATTGTTTTTATGTGTTTGATCTTGGATTTTTTCATGGTCTTCACCTGTCACAAATGGTAATGCGGATAATCTTCGGACGTCCCATCAGGTAACCGGATTCCCGTCTTCCGCAACTGTCGTTACGAATTCAACGCGTTCCTTTCCGTCCACTTCGTTATCTGCAAAGAGCAGCATGCCCTTTGATTCGATTCCGCGCAGTTTCCTAGGCTTGAGATTGGCCACTACGACGACCTTCTGACCTACGCAGTCTTCAGGCTTGAAGTACTCGGCCACGCCTGATACGATCTGGCGCTTCTCTGTGCCCATCTGAACCTGGAATACGAGCAGCTTGTCCGCCTTCGGGTGCTTCTCCGCCGAGAGAATTGTTCCTACTCTCAGATCCAGTTTGTCAAAGTCTTCGTAGACTATTTCATCCTTGAGCTCGAGAGGAATGTTCTCTTCTTTTTCCCCCGCTGCCGCGCCTCCGAGGGCGTAGAGCTCTTCGAGTTCTTTATCTATGTCCAGTCTAGGGAATATGGCGTCGCCCTTCTTGACCTGTTCGCCGCACATCATCTCAAATGTAAACGCGTCTTCCCAGGCTACATCAGCATACCAGAGGCCCATCTGCTTTCTGATGGCGTCTGATGTCGTGTGCATGAACGGATGAATCAGAACTGAAATGATTCTGATAGCTTCCGCCAGATTGTGAAGCACGTTGTCGAGACGAGGCTTGTCCTCTTCGCTCTTTGCGAGAACCCAAGGCATTGTCTCATCGATGTATTTGTTGGCGCGCCTTACCACGATCCAGATTTCCTCAAGAGCCATGTTGAACTTGAAGTCATCCATCTGCTTTGCAACCTTATCGGCAGCGGCTATTGCCGTCTCCTTCAGCTGCGCGTCGTAGTCGATTCCGTCTTCGCCCGGAACACACTTTCCTGCGTCAGTGATATCCGGAACGATTCCGCCGTTGTATTTCTCTATCATGCTGACTGTTCTCGATACCAGATTGCCGAGGTCGTTGGCCAGGTCGTAGTTCAGTCTCTTGAGCATTACTTCGTTCGTAAATATGCCGTCCTGTCCGAAGGTGTACTCTCTGAGCAGGAAGTACTTGAGCGCGTCGATTCCGTATCTGTCGATCAGAACAACCGGATCGATAACGTCGCTTCCCTTGGCGGCCTTGGACTTGGATACCTTCTCTCCGCCGAGCAGCAGCCAGCCGTGTCCCCTTACCTGCTTAGGCAAAGGCAGTCCGGCGCTCATTAGCATGGCCGGCCAGATTATCGAGTGGAATCTGACGATTTCCTTTCCTACAAGATGGACATCCGCAGGCCAGTACTTGTCGTATTTCGCAGGGTCATCCGGCCATCCCAGTGCGGTGATGTAGTTCGAAAGGGCGTCAAGCCAAACGTAAATTACATGCTTCTCATCAATAGGCACCGGAATTCCCCAGTCGAATGATGATCTTGAGATGCAGAGATCCTCCATGCCCTGTTCGATGAACGCAATCATCTCGTTGCGTCTGGAGTCCGGTACGAGGAAGTCCGGATTCTCTCTGAATATCGTAAGGAGGTCGTCAGCGTATTTGCTGATCTGGAAGAAGTACGCTTCTTCCTTTGCCTTTGTTACTTCCCTTCCGCAGTCAGGACAGTATTTGCCGTCGATGAGCTGTCCTTCTGTCCAGAATGATTCGCAAGGCGTGCAATACCATCCTTCGTAGTTTCCCTTATATATGTCACCTTTTTCGTACATCCTCATGAAGAGTTCCTGTACGCGCTTGATATGCCTCGGCTCAGTAGTTCTGATGAAGTCGTCGTAGGATATTTCCATGGTTTTCCACAGATCCTTGATCCCGGCGACGATTTCGTCGACATATTCCTGAGGCGTAACGCCTTTGGCGTCAGCGTAGGTCTGTATCTTCTGTCCGTGTTCGTCAGTGCCTGTCAGGAACATGACATCGTAACCCTGAAGTCTCTTGAAGCGCGCCATGGCGTCTGCCATGACCGTGCAGTATGTGTGACCTATATGAAGGTTCGAGCTTGGGTAATAAATTGGTGTGCTGATGTAATAAGTTCCTTTGTCTGCCATTTTGCTTTCCTTTCTCCGGTGCGAATGGGCACCGGTCAGCCGGTGTTATCAGTTGATCTCTTCAGG
>JAFRCM010000069.1 GCA_017404365.1 Bacillota bacterium | reverse complement strand
TCTGAGGACAAGATGAACGGGATGGTCGACAACAACAGGATTAGCCAGCGCTACTCAGGACTGGCGTGGAGACTGAAGAAATTCTTTGACATAGACAACTGAGGTGAGATGATATGCGGACAATAAAACAACGAATTGCGGCAGTGCTGATTCTGCTGATGGCGGTATCATCGATTTCATGCCCCGCTTTTGCGGATACGGAATCTGACAAACCGGCAGGACTGGAAGAAGAACCGGGTGTGGAGGACTGCTCAAATGCGGAATCTGTATCCGGTCAGGGGGAACTGATCATCACGGAGGAACAGATTAGCACAGAGAATCAGTCCGAAATGACAGGCGGAGCTGAACCGGCAGTATCAGAAGAAGAGCCGGCACAGCCGGTTATACCGACAGCCAGAGTAGCGAAAAAAGGCCCTGCGCTATGTGTTTCATGGAACGCCGTTCCGGATGCTGATTACTATGAGGTTTACAGGAGTTATTCCGCTGCTGGTGGAGGGTCTTTTCTGAATAAGATCAGCGGCTCTCTTTCATACACCGACAAGAACGTCAAATCGGGTAAAAAAGCGTATTACAAGGTCCGGGCACATAGGACGGACGGCAGCTTTTCAGAGTATTCCGCCGCGGTGTCGGGCGTTATCTATAGAGTGTACATTGAGGTAGGGCACGGAATCGACAGCAGGGGCAGATGGGATCCGGGCTGCAGGTGGAAGAAGTATCAGGAAGCAAAACTGATGCTGCCGATTTGCAAGTCCATGGCGAAGTACCTGCGCGCTCGCGGTGTCTATGTCTACACGGACGCGGACAGTGGCAACAACAGAAATCTGAAATGGCTGCTGAAGAATCTCAATGGGTATGAAGTAAGCGTTCTGGTCAATGTGCACTGCGATTACAAGAAGGCGAAGAGAGGAACCCTGCCGCTGTACAGGTATAGCGAGCAGAAAAAACTGGCCAGATGCCTGAACGCCGGCGTACACAAAACAGTGAAAATCAGAGACAGAGGGCTCAGGAAGCGCACCGACCTGGCGTCGCTGAACAAGACAAAAAGTTATTGCACAGCATGCCTGTTTGAAACGGGAAACATCAAAAAGGACAATAAAGTGCTTCGCAAGAAGTACGATGCATACGGTAAGGGGCTTGCAATGGGGGTTTGCAGTTACCTCGGTGTCGCCTGGTAGAGATTGAGAGGATGAAGGGATGGGATCAGGAGATTTATTACGCCGGGTATCAGAGGAGATAACCGAGGCGGTTTTTCCGTCTAATATTTACTGCGCGGTTTGCGGCAGCTTGATTGACAGAAGCCGCCCGTATGCACTTTGCGATAAATGCGTTACGCAGATGCACTGGATAACCGGAAACACCTGCGGAATATGCGGCAAAGCGCTTCCGAACACGTACCGGGGATTCGATTCGAAGGGCCGGCAGGTTTGCTACGACTGCATGAGCCGGTCACATTATTTCACAAGAGGGTGGAGCTGCATGAGCTACGGTCTCCACGAACGTGAGATGATGATGGACATAAAGTACAGCGGCAAAGGCTACCTCGCCCGCAAGATGGGCGATGTGATGTTCGACCGCATGGAGGTGCTCATTGAAGAGGCCCGCGAATGCGGCGTAAGGCCATTTGATGTTGTCATTCCGGTGCCGGTCAACAGGAAGAGGCTCGTGAGGCGCGGATACAATCAGTCTGAGGTAATGGCGCGGCAGTTCATCCGCAGATGGAGCGCTGCCGAGCGGGCAGAAGGAGCTGGCAGGCCGGACTGCATTTCGACGGTTCCGCGGCTGGAGACCAAAGCGCTCGTCAGACAGAAAGAGACCGTCATGCTGCGAAGCCTTAATCCTGAAGAGAGAAGACTGACCCTTCAGGATGCCTTTGCAGTAAATCCGTCGCTGCGTCACCGTATTGAAGGACGAAACATATTGCTTGTAGACGATATATATACAACCGGCGCAACCGCCGATTCGTGCAGCAGAACGCTTCTTGAAGCAGGCGCGTCAGAGGTGTACCTGCTGACGCTTTGCTCCGGCGGCAACAGAAAGTTGAAAGGAGATTAACGCAATGTCAGAACAGGCAAACACTCTTAATCAAAAACGGAAAGTCGACTGGAAGAACAGGATCATATGGATCGTACTGGTAACCATGTTCTGGTATGTCCTTGTGTTCTCTTCAATAAGTTCAATACTGTTTGACGGCGGATTGAGCCCGCTGAGTTATATGGAACTGTCCGGGCCGGTCAGATTTACATTGTTATATTATCTGTCGACAATTGTGGAGTTCATCGGAATTCTTGTTTACACAGGCATAACTAAGAGAAACAGATTCATATTATACAGTTTTCTGCCTAAAGCGGAAGGCAACCGCCTGAGCGCGCTTCTTCTTGGTCTTGCGGTCGGATTTGCCATGAACTTTGGCTGCATACTCTGGGCGCTGCTGGCGGGGGACATCAAGCTCTTTCTTAATTTCGTGGTTGGACAGATTCCGTTCTTCATCTTTGCGCTGGTATGCGTGTTCATTCAGAGCACTACGGAGGAACTCTGGTGCAGAGGATTCATGTATGAGCGTATAAACGTGCACTATCCGCTCTGGGTAGCGATTGTTGTGAACGGTGTGTTTTTCGCGTTTCTGCACATCTTCAATCCGGGAGTGGGAGTGCTGCCGATTGTCGACATAGCCATATGCGGTCTTTCGTTCTCGCTGGCCAAGTGGTACACGGGAAGCATCTGGTTCCCGATGGGAGTTCATACCGCGTGGAACTTCACGCAGAACTTCCTCTTTGGTCTTCCGAACAGCGGTCTGGTATCGGAGGCCTCCGTGTTCGGGCTCGACGCGGCCAACGCAAAGAATACGTTGATCTATGACGTGGCTTTCGGTGTTGAGGGAGGAATCCCTGCAATACTGGCAGACGCGGTTCTCGGCGTGGTGTGTCTGGTTCTGGCGGCGAAACACGGCCGCCTGGGAGAGCTGAAGCAGAAGAAGGTTACACCAAGCAAGGACTCTGCCGGCCCGCAGCCAATGTACGAGTACAAAAATGATGTTGACAGCGGAGCGTCGGAGTGGCACTATACTGATAAATAACAAAGAGCCGAAGAGTGCTCTGTATATGATTCGGGTCTGTGATTGAAAGGCCATGCCAGCTACGGGCAAAGGGCTCCACGTAAACCGTTGAAGAAGAGTAGGCGGCGATCATGGCGTAGTTTAGAAGTAAGTCCTCGGAGAAACTCCGGTCAAGGCAAGTGTGGGGGCAAAGATCAGGTCAGCCGGGTCATATGCAGAGCACTTTTTGCACCTTTTTTTGGGGTCTTTTGCCGTTGTAAGCCCTTACCTGATGTGTTAGAATGAAGAAAAAGGGGCACAACATATTGTGCCCGAAGGAGGTTGTTATTATGAAGACTGTTATAACTGGCAAGAATTACACTCCAAGTGACAAGCTTAAGGAGACCATCGAGAAGAAGTTCGCTAAGCTGGACAAGTATTTCTCTGATGAGATCACGGCAAACGTAATGACAATTAAAGAGAAAGGCGGGTATAAGGTAGAAGCTACAATCAACACAAAGGGCAACATTTTCAGAGCGGAAACAAGGTCCGGAGATCCTTATGACTGCGTAGACCGCTGCATCGAGAAGCTTTCAAACCAGATGAGCAGGTTCAAGACCAAGCTTCAGAGAAAGTACAAGGGACAGAAGGACTTCGAGTTCGAAGCGCTGCCTGAGTTCGAAGAGGAGCAGGAGGAAATCTCCGTAGTAAAGTCAAAGAGATTCCAGCTTGAGCCGATGAACGCTGAAGAGGCCATCATGCAGATGGAAATGCTCAATCATGACTTCTTCGTCTACCTGAACATGGAGACAGATTCCGTAAATGTCGTGTACAAGAGAAAGGACGGAAACTACGGACTGCTCGAGACGACTTATTAATGAATACCGTGAAACCCCGGAGGCCGAAAGGCCTCCTTTTTTTATCAATATATGTAATGCAGACGTTGAAAAGCAACCACTAAATATAGTATAATAAAGTGCAAAAATGTACAGATAATAATACACAGGGTGATTAAATGGACGACATCCTTCAGTTCTTTGCGAACACATTTTCAGATTTTGGAATTACCGACGCGATAGACATCATTATCGTCACTTTTGTCGTGTATTATCTGCTGAAACTCATTCTGGAAACGAGAGCTCAGCAGATAATAAAGGGTATTCTGGTGCTCGTCGCGGCGACTTTCGTGTCAGACGTTCTGGAACTGCATACTCTGAACTGGATGTGCAAAGGCGCCCTGACTCTGGGTGCTGTCGCGGTGCTTATAGTCCTGCAGCCTGAGCTCAGGAGAGCTCTGGAGTTCATGGGACGCGGAAGAATCGTCAGCGGTATCGGCGGAGGCGACAAGGAGAACAGCAAGAGGGTCGTTCAGGCGATAGCAAGCGCTGTCGAGAAGTTCAGCAGTGAAAAGACCGGAGCGCTCATAGTCTTTGAGCGTCAGACCGTCCTCGAGGATTACGCGGAGACCGGCACAATACTCGACGCCTTTATCACCCAGCAGCTTCTGGGGAACATATTCTACGAAGGAGCGCCGCTCCATGACGGAGCGATAATAATCAGTGGGACCAAGGTCTATGCGGCGGGGTGCGTTCTCCCGCTTTCAAACAGCCAGAGCATAAGCAAAGATCTGGGCACACGTCACAGGGCAGGCCTGGGTATCACGGAGATCTCCGATGCCGTCTCTCTGGTGGTTTCAGAAGAGACCGGAATCATAAGCATGGCCGAAGACGGTAAGCTTGAGAGATTCCTGGATGCCAGAACGGTTGAAAAGAGACTTCTTGAAATCTATCTTTCAAAGCAGACCATAAGAAGCAGGATTTCCGGAATACCGGGCGCTCAGAAGATGTACAACAAGGCCACGGGGCGCACGGCAGAGCGAAAGGAGGATGATGATGACTAATAAAAAAGTACTCATGCTCGTATCGCTTCTGGTCGCCATAGGCCTCTGGATGTTCGTCATGGGCAGCGTTGATCCTGAGACGAGCCAGCGTGTTACGGGGATTAAGGTAGAGATGCAGGGCACTAATGTGCTCGAAGACGAGGGGCTGAAGGCCACGCTTGTCAAACCTAAAATGATAGCCATAACCATCGAGGGCAAACGGTCCCAGATAAAGAAGGCTCAGAAAAAAGGCATCAGCGCTTACATAGATGTATCGACTTGCGATTACGGCAAGAACGAAGCGGAAATATTCATCAAACTTCCTGACGGAGTATCAGGAGTAACGGTAGAAGAGATATCGGCAGAGACCGCGTACTTTACGGTCAAATAAGGAGGAATTACATGGGAAGCTTATTCGGAAACGGAGATGTCAGAGGAGTAGCTAATACTGAGCTGACGCCGGATCTGGCATTCAAACTGGGCAAGGCAACAGGCTACGTCCTTGGCAAAACAAAGGAGAAGCCTGTTTTCCTTATCGGCAAGGATACCAGAATTTCGGGAGACATGCTTGAAGACGCGCTTAGCGCCGGCTTCATGTCGACCGGGGCTAATGTCATCAAGGTAGGCGTTCTTCCGACGCCGGCGATTGCGTATCTGGTCAAGGCCTATGGCGCTGACGCCGGAGTCATTGTATCTGCATCCCACAACTCATTTGAGTATAACGGCATTAAATTCTACAACAGCGAGGGATTCAAGATGGACGATTCCTTCGAGGACGAAGTCGAGACAATACTCCTGAGAAACATAGACATGGACAGCCACATATCAGGAGAGAGAATCGGCAGATGTCTGGACGCGGACGATGAAGCGGAGAACAGATACGCCGAGTATCTGCAATCTACTATAGATACGGACATCAGCGGTGTGAAGCTGGTAATCGACTGCGCTAACGGATCTGCGTACAAGGTGGCTGAGAAGGTGTTCAAGGGCCTTGGCGCCGATGTTACACTTATCGGCAACCAGCCTGACGGAATGAACATAAACGCCAAGTGCGGAAGCACTCATCCTGAGCTCATTCAGAAGGAAGTCGTTGAGAGAGGAGCTTTCATGGGCTTCTCATACGACGGAGACGCTGACAGACTCATAGCCTGCGATGAAAACGGCGAACTGATAGACGGCGACAAGCTTATGTGCATTTGCGCGCGCATGCTTAAGGAGAAAGAAGAACTTCCTGAGAACAAGGTCGTGTCAACAGTAATGAGCAACGTTGGATTCCACAAGTTCATGAAGAAAGAGGGATTTAATGTAGACATCACCGACGTCGGCGACAGGTACGTGCTGGACAGAATGCTCGAGGAGGGAGCGGCCTTCGGCGGCGAGCAGTCCGGCCACATCATCTTCCTGAATCACGCGACCACAGGAGACGGAATACTGAGCAGTCTGCAGCTTCTGCAGGCAGTGCTTCGCTCCGGCAAGTCGGCCAGTGAAGTCAGCGGCGAGATAGAAATCTACCCGCAGGTTCTGAAGAACGCGAGAGTGAAGATCGAGAACAAGTCCAAGTACGCAAGGGATGAGGAAATCAGAGCCGCGGTCAATGAAGTGTGTGAGGAACTGGGTGAGGACGGAAGAGTGCTCATCAGACCATCCAGCACAGAGCCTATTGTCAGGGTAATGATAGAAGGACAGGACATAGAAGATATTACCGCAAAGGCACAGAAGCTTGCCAGACTCATTACCAAGCGTTTCAGCTAAGGAGGTTAACATGTGCGGAATAGTAGGATACGTAGGCACTGACCACGCCAAGGAAAAAATAATCGACGGTCTGAAACGTCTTGAATACAGAGGATACGATTCGGCGGGCATTGCGCTCCCGATAAACGGAAAGATTCAGGTTCAGAAGGCGGTAGGTGAAATCAAGAACCTCGAGGCAAAGATCACCTCGCCGGATTTCGACTCAGCTGTGGGCATCGGCCACACCAGATGGGCTACCCACGGTGAGCCGACAGAGACGAACGCCCACCCGCATATGAACATGGAAGAGACGATCGCCATCGTTCATAACGGTATCATCGAGAACTATCAGGAACTCCGTGAGTGGCTGACGACAGAGTACGGCAGCGTATTCAAGTCGGAGACTGATACGGAAGTAATCGCGCACCTCATCGGACTCTACTACAACGGAGATCTGCTGGACGCTGTCAACAAGGCAGTCGCTGAAATGCGCGGCGCTTACGCTATCGCGGCAATAGCAGCGGATGAGCCGGACAAGATTGTAGCTGTCAGAAAGGACGCGCCGCTGGTAGCGGGTATCGGCAAGGGCTTCAACTTTGTTGCTTCCGACATCCCGGCAGTGCTCAAGTATGTCAGAGATGTTTACCTCATAGAGAACAACGAGACTGTAGTTCTGACCAAGGACGACATCGTCATCTACGACGAGCAGGGCAACAAGGTCGACAGAGAAGTATACGTCGTAGACTGGAAGGCGGATGCTGCCGACAAGGCGGATTATGATCACTACATGCTCAAGGAGATCCACGAGCAGCCTGCGGTCATCAGCGAGACTCTCATGAGCAGACTGAATCCGGACGATTCAATCCGTCTGGATGACATCAGCCTTACGAAGGAAGATATAGACAACATCAACAAGATATACATCATCGCATGCGGCACGGCGTACCACGCCGGTCTGGTCGGCAAGATGGTCATCGAGAAGATGGCGCACATTCCGGTCGAGGTCGATGTGGCGTCAGAGTTCAGATACAGAGATACATTCATCGATGACAAGACGCTCTTTATCGCAATCTCCCAGTCCGGTGAGACGCTGGATACTCTGGCCGCTCTGCGTGACGCCAAGGACAGAGGCGCCCGTATTCTGAGCGTCGTCAACGCGGTGGGAAGTTCCATCGCCAGAGAATCCCACGACGTCTTCTACACCCTTGCGGGACCTGAGGTTGCGGTTGCTTCAACGAAGGCGTATACGACACAGCTCATATGCATGTATCTGATAGGTCTCTACATGGGAAGCACCAAGGGAACTATCGACAAGGAATACTATGACTTCATGCTGAATGAACTCAAGGCTCTGCCTGAGAAAGTCAACAAAGTCATCGAAAACGAACCGCTCGTAAAAGAACTGGCTGAGAGATATTACTACAAAGACAACGTATTCTTCATAGGACGCGGTCTCGACAGCGGAGTATCATATGAAGGATCACTGAAGCTCAAGGAGATTTCATACATCCATTCATTCGCAATTGCCGCGGGAGAACTGAAGCACGGCACCATCGCCCTGATGGATTCCGATACGCTGGTCATAGCGCTGGCCACTCAGGATAAGCTCTATGAGAAGATGGTTTCGAACATCGTTGAAATCCAGGCCAGAGGAGCCCGCATCATCGGCCTCGCCAAGGAAGGCAAGACCGAAATCGAGAAGACAAGCGACGAGGTCATATACATACCTCAGTGCGCCGACGAAGTCGCGCCTGTGCTGGCGGTCGTACCGCTCCAGATCTTCGCCTACTATGTAGCCCTCGAAAAAGGATGCAACATAGACAAACCTAAGAACCTGGCTAAATCAGTAACAGTAGAATAAAAGCTTTTATTGCGGCGGATCACAGCATCCGCCGCGTATCATAAATCGCTGAATCAGCATTATTTACCGGAGGATTAAATGAACACTGACGAACTGCTTGGAAAGTTTATGCTTGACAGCAGCCCTGTTAGCTGCGAGCCTTACGGCAACGGTCACATAAACAGCACATTCCTGGTGCAGACGGAAAAGGGCACCAGATACATACTTCAGAGGCTGAGCGAAGAAGCTTTCAAGGACGTTCCCGCTCTCATGGAGAACATTTCCGGCATAGCCCAGTTTCTCGATGCAAAGGCAAAGGCAGAGGGCAGTCCTTGCCATGTTCTGCCGCCTGTTAAAACAGCGGACGGAATGACATACATTCAGGTTGCGGCTGAGGACGCCGGCGACTTTGAACCAGGTTACTACAGAGTAACTCCTTTCGCGGAAAACTCGATCTGCCTCGAAAAGCCTGAGTCGGACGAGGACTTCTACCAGTGCGCCATTGCCTTTGGAACATTCATATCCGAGCTGGCGGACTACCCGGCGGAGACTCTTCACGAGACGATTCCGAATTTCCACAACACGCCGGACAGATACAGGATATTCCACGAGACGCTGGAACGCGCAAAGGCAGACCCGCAGCTGGCGGAGAGAGTAGAGGCCGCCGAAAACGAGATAGAGTTCGTTCTCGAAAGAGAGGAAAGCGCTGGACTTCTCCAGAAGCTGCGCGACTCCGGGGAACTTCCTACGAGGGTCACACACAATGACACAAAGCTGAACAACGTGCTCCTCGACAAGGACACGAGGACGCTGCTGTATGTAATAGATCTCGATACGGTCATGCCGGGGCTGTCGCTGTACGACTACGGCGACTGCATCCGCTTCGGCGCGGCGACGGCTGCTGAAGATGAAACGGATCTTTCAAAGGTGCACTGCGATCTGCACCTCTTCGAGGTCTTCACCAGAGGCTTCCTGGAAAGCTGCGAAGGCCTGACCGATCTGGAGATCAAACTGCTGCCGGACGGCGCCAGGACCATAACTCTGGAACTGGGAGTGAGATTCCTGACAGACTGGCTTGACGGCGATAAATACTTTGCAATCAAATATCCGGAGCACAACCTTGACAGATGCAGATCACAGCTGGCACTGGCTCTGGACATGGAGATAAAGAGAGAAGAGATGAAGGAGATAGTAAATGAGTTATCTGGGAATTAATCTGGACATGAGAAACGTCCCTGAACTGGACACTGATTTCATCCCGATGGGACCGTGGATGATTGAGTATGAGAAGGAAGCTGACCGCGTGATCGGCATAGCGATTGAAAGAGAGGACGGAAAGGTCTCCGTCTTTGAGACAAAGCTTAGGGACAAGTCATTTGAAGAGGCTAATCTGAGATATCTGGAGAGGTACATCAAGTTCTGTCTCTGGAGCGTAGGAGGCTGGAAGGTCACCGTTTGCGGCTGCGACGATGAAGCGGCTAAGGTTAAAGAAGAGTACGTGCTCGGAGGTCCGCGCGACTTTGATGTGAACTTCATGATGAACACCTATGAGAGACCTTTCGAGTTTGAAATCTGCGCGCCTGAAGATCTGCCGAAGGCAAACGATGCGGACAAGTCCGTAGGCGGACACCTTGAGGGGTGCAGGATAGGTTTTGACGCGGGCGGCTCCGACAGGAAGGTTTCCGCGGTCATAGACGGAGAGACCGTCTATTCTGAGGAAGTGGTATGGCATCCGAAACTTTCGGAGGACATTTCATACCAGTACAACGGCATAGTTGATTCATTCAAGACGGCCGCGTCCAAGATGCCGCGCGTCGACGGAATCGGAGTTTCGACAGCCGGCGTTCTCATAGGAAACGCGCCGATGGTATCGAGCATATTCCTGAAGATATCCAGGGATAACTGGGACGAGGTTAAGACAGTTTACGACAGAGCGGCGAAAGAGATAGGGGATGTTCCTATCGTTGTCGCGAACGACGGCGATGTAACAGCTCTGGCAGGCGCCATGAGCATGGATGTCGCGCCGGTCATGGGCATAGCCATGGGAACCAGCGAAGCGGGCGGATATGTAAACGCCGACAGAAACGTGCTCGGATGGTTCAATGAGCTTGCCTTTGCGCCTGTGGATCTCAATAAAGAATCGATGGCCGACCCGTGGTCGGGAGACAACGGCGTCGGAGCTACGTATTTCTCACAGGATTCAGTGATCAAGCTCGCGCCCGCCGCGGGCATAGAGCTGGAAGAACCGCTGGCCCCTGCTGAAAAACTCAAGGGAGTGCAGAACATTCTCGACGGAGAGGACGCTGCCGGCAATCCGAAGCGTGAGGGAGCCGAGGCGATATTCAGAACCATAGGATGCTATCTGGCGCACACTCTGATTCTCTACGGACTGTTCTACGACCTGAAGTACGTGCTTATTCTGGGCCGC